>NZ_JAQKGN010000019.1:0-89413 GCF_027956555.1 Agrobacterium sp. ST15.16.055 | reverse complement strand
GGCAGGGCAGAGGGGGGTAGCCGCGACCGCCGCCGCCAACTTCTCACCGACGCCGGCGTCCAGATTCTTGAAGCCCCAACGCTCGAAAACCTCCTCCAAACCCTTGCCGAACGTGGCATGTCGGAACTTCTGGTCGAAGGCGGCGCCTTTGCCGCAAAATCATTCCTTGAAGCGGGGCTGGTGGACCGTATCATGCTGTTCGAAAGCCCGGTCGTGATCGGTGAGGGCGGCATTGAAACGCCGCTCAACCGTGCCGATATCACGGGCGACTATGCTCTGGTCAGCGAGACCGCCCATGGGCCGGATCGCTGCTTCTGTTATGAAAGGCCGATTTGATGTTTACCGGAATTGTCACCGATGTCGGAACCGTATCCGAGCTGGAAGCTCTGGCCGAAGGCGTGCGTCTGCGGGTGGCGACCAATTACGATCCAAAGACCATCGATATGGGCGCATCGATCTCCCATGGCGGCGTCTGCCTGACGGTGACGAGACTGCCGGAGGACGGCAGCAATGAGCGCTGGTACGAGGTCGAGGCCTGGGAAGAGGCGCTGCGCCTGACAACGATTGCCGGCTGGCAAAAGGGTACCCATGTCAATCTGGAACGGGCGCTGAAGATCGGCGATGAGCTTGGCGGCCACATCGTTTCCGGCCATGTCGATGGCAAGGCGGAAATACTTTCGGTGGAACCCGAAGGCGAGGCGGTGCGCATTCGCCTGCGCGCTCCGGAGCATCTGGCGAAATTCGTGGCACCCAAGGGTTCCGTGGCGCTCGACGGCACCTCGCTGACCGTCAACGCCGTCGAAGGCACAGATTTCGACGTGCTGTTGATCCGCCATACGCTCGCCGTCACCACCTGGGGCGAACGCCAGCCGGGCGATTTCGTGAATTTCGAAGTCGACACCATGGCGCGTTACGCCGCAAGGCTTGCAGAATTTCCGCCGGCTTAAACTGAGGAGGATGAGTCAGCGGACGTCGCGGCAGATCAATTCTTGTCCGACACCCTGCTTCCGATTGGAGCGTAAACGTTATAAAGACGTTTTGGGGCTCCAAACGGGGTAGGGGAAATACATCATGCCGTCCTTCGAACTGCTGACAGCCTTTTTCATAACCACCGCCTTGTTCGCCTATATCCCCGGTCCCGCCATGCTGTATGCGGCGGCGCAAACCATGGCGCGCGGCCGGTTTGCCGGGCTGATGGCGGTGCTTGGCATCCATGTCGGCTGCTATTTCCACATTTTCGCTTCTGCGGCAGGGCTTTCGGTGCTGTTTCAGGCCGTTCCCTGGCTTTATCTCGCCGTGAAGCTCTGCGGCGCGCTTTATCTCGTCTGGCTCGGTTTCTCGATGCTGCGCAGCAAGCTCGAGGGGCGGTCAATCTGACCATCGAGCCGAAATCGGCCCGCCGCGCCTTTATCGACAGCATCATCGTCGATGTGCTCAATCCGAAGACGGCGCTGTTCTTTCTGGCCTTCCTGCCGCAATTTGTCGATCCGGCGGCTGCCTTTCCGGTCTGGTTGCAGTTCCTGATCCTCGGCATCGCCGTCAATTTCATTTTTTCCTCGGCCGATCTCGTCGGTGTCCTTCTGGCGGGCGCCATGGTCGGACGTTTGAAGCGTTCCAGCGCGGTGCAGGTGCTTGCCCGCCGCGCTGCCGGGACGGTGCTGATGGGGCTTGGCGTCCATCTCGCCTTCCAGAAAACCTGATTGTCGCGGAGCCGCGCCGGAAGACGTGAAACCCGGCCAAATGCCCCGCAAACGCGGCCTCTTGCGACGGTGACACATGAAATTACTTGCCAAAAACGGCCAGCCGTGGTTTGACCGCCGCAAAAGCCGGTATGATCCGGCGTCAAGCTTTTCAGGAAAATATCATGTCCCAACCCCATCTTCTTATCGTGGAAGCACGTTTTTACGACGATATGGCGGATGCGCTTCTCGAAGGCGCGAAGTTCGCGCTTGATGAAGCCGGCGCCACCTATGACGTCATCACCGTTCCCGGCGCGCTGGAAATCCCCGCGGCCATCGCGATGGCGCTCGATGGCGCAGACAATGACGGCACGGAGTATGACGGTTTCGTTGCGCTCGGCATGGTCATTCGTGGTGAGACCTATCACTTCGATATCGTCGCCAATGAATCCTCCCGCGCCCTGATGGATCTCGCCGTCAGCGAATCGCTGCCGATCGGCAATGGCATCCTCACCGTCGAAAATGACGAGCAGGCCTGGGCGCGCGTGCGCCGCTCCGACAAGGACAAGGGCGGCTTCGCGGCCCGTGCGGCTCTGACTATGATTGAGCTGAAGAAGAAACTGGGTGGCTGAACGCATGTCGGATGTTGAAAACGGCGGCGAACCGCGCCAGCCTTCGGTAAAGCCCGCCAACCAGCGCGGCGCGGCCCGCCTTGCGGCCGTGCAGGCGCTGTACCAGATGGATGTCGGCGGAACCGGTGTGATGGAAGTTGTTGCCGAATATGAGGCGCACCGTCTCGGCCAGGAAGTCGATGGCGATACCTACCTGAAGGCCGATCCTTCATGGTTCCGTTCGATTGTTTCCGGCGTCGTCCGCGATCAGACGAAGATCGATCCCTTGGTGCGCTCCGCCCTTCTGGAAGATTGGCCGCTGTCGCGCCTCGATGCCACCGTGCGCGCCATCCTGCGTGCCGGCACCTTCGAGATTCTCGAGCGCAAGGACGTGCCGGTCGCCGTCATCGTCACGGAATATGTGGAAATCGCCCGTGCTTTCTTCGAGCATGACGAGCCCAAGCTGGTGAATGCGGTTCTGGATCGCATTGCCAAACAGGTTCGCGGCGAGGCAAAACGCTGAATGAGAGCATTTCGAGGAAAAACGGAATCCGCTTTTCCGTCCGGAAATGCGAAAATTCTCTAAAACAAATGAGGAAGAGATGAGCGCGGTTTCCGTCCCCGGACTTGAAGTTCAACTGGACGAAGCGAAGCGCAATGTCTTCCTCCTGACCATGGCGCAGGCGATCATGGGATCGGCCGCGCCCTTAAGCTTTTCGGTCGGCGCGCTTGCCGGCTATCAGTTGCTCGGGACGGACAAGTCGCTGGCGACCGCGCCTCTCACCGGCTTCAATATCGGCGTTGCGCTCGGCGCGATCTGCGTGGCGGCCGCATCCCGCTTCCTCGGCCGCAAGGCAGGCTTCATGGTCGGGGCGCTGATGTGCTCTGTCGGCGGCGGCATTGCCGCGGTCGCGCTCTTCCGCTCCGATTTCTGGCTGTTTGCCCTCGGTCTGCTGCTGATCGGCATTTCCGGCGGCTTTACGCAAAAAATTCGCTTCGCCGCAGCTGACGCCTCGCCATCCTTCTACAAACCGAAAGCGATCTCCTGGATTCTGGCTGGCGGCATCATCTCGGCCATCGTCGGACCACAGCTCGCGATTTTCGGCAAGGACCTGCTTGCGCCGGTCACCTTTGCGGGGGCCTTTATCGCGCTTGTTCCGCTGGGGCTTTTATCCATTGTCATTTTGGCGTTCTTGAAACTGCCCGATCCCAAGGCTGCCGCCACGCACGCTGAGGCGCCAAGGCCGTTGTCGGAAATCGTCCGAACCCAGCGTTTCATCACGGGCATGATCTGCGGCATAGGCTCCTACGCCTTGATGACCTTCATGATGACCGGCGCACCGCTCGCCATGGTAGTCGGCTGCGGCTTCCCGACGGAACTCGCCACGCTTGGCATCCAGTGGCACGTTCTCGCCATGTTCGGCCCGAGCTTCTTCACCGGCATGCTGATTTCCCGATTCGGTTCGGAAAAAATCGTCGCGGCGGGCCTCATCGTGCTGATGGCCTGCGCCATCGTCGCGCATATGGGCATCGAGTTGTGGAACTTCTGGGCGGCTCTCGTCCTTCTCGGGCTCGGTTGGAATTTCGGTTTTATCGGCGCAACCGCAATCATCACGTCAAGCTATCGCCCGCATGAGGCGGACAAGGTGCAGGGCTTCCACGATATCGTGCTGTTCGGCACCGTGGCCCTGTCATCCTTCTCTTCCGGCAAGGTGTTTACGGCTTGGGGCTGGTCGGTAATGAACCTCGTTATTTGGCCGGTTGCCGGGCTTTGCCTTCTGCTTGTCCTGTCGCTCGTCCTGACAAGTCGCAAAAAAGCGGCCTGAGTCTCGCGCCACGCTCTACTCCTTTCAAGTTTCAGGCAAATTTGTGGGCTTGACGCGACACCTCGCGCCAACGCAATCTCCGCTGCGAGGACATTTTTCCTTGGGAGGGGAACAAATGCCCAAGACGGGATTTGGGACAGGCCGTCCGCATCTCCCTGCACAAGGTTTCGCCACGCCGGGGAGGGAGTGAGACCCGGCCTTTTGGGAGGTAAGTGCGCATGACCGTAATACCCATAGTAATTTTATGCGGTGTCCTGTCCGTGGTTTACGCGGTATGGGCGACCAAGAGCGTTCTCGACGCCGATCAGGGCAACGAGCGTATGCGTGAAATAGCAGGTTTTATCCGTGAAGGTGCGCAGGCTTATCTCACCCGTCAATATCTCACCATCGCCATCGTCGGGCTGATCGTCGCCGTTCTGGCCTGGTATCTTCTGTCATCCATGGCCGCCATAGGTTTCATCATCGGCGCGGTTCTGTCTGGTGTCGCCGGTTTTGTCGGCATGCATGTCTCCGTGCGCGCCAATCTGCGCACGGCGCAGGCTGCATCTCATAGCCTTGGTGCCGGCCTCGATATCGCCTTCAAGTCGGGCGCCATTACCGGCATGCTGGTCGCCGGCCTCGCGCTGCTTGGCGTTTCCATCTATTATTTCGTTCTGACGTCCGTCCTTGGCCATCCGCCCGGCTCGCGCGCTGTTATCGACGCGCTGGTGTCGCTCGGTTTCGGCGCTTCGCTGATCTCCATCTTCGCCCGTCTCGGCGGCGGCATCTTCACCAAGGGTGCGGATGTCGGCGGCGATCTCGTCGGCAAGGTGGAAGCGGGCATTCCCGAGGACGATCCGCGCAACCCCGCAACCATTGCCGACAATGTCGGCGATAACGTCGGTGATTGCGCCGGTATGGCGGCCGACCTGTTCGAAACCTATGCCGTCTCCGTGGTCGCGACCATGGTTCTTGCCGCGATCTTTTTTGCGGGAACGCCGATTCTGGAAAGCGCCATGGTCTATCCGCTGGCGATCTGCGGTGCCTGCATCCTGACCTCGATTGCCGGCACCTTCTTCGTGAAGCTCGGCACCAACAACTCCATCATGGGCGCGCTCTACAAGGGGCTGATCGCCACTGGCGTGTTCTCGGTCGCCGGTCTTGCGGTCGCCACTCATGCCACGGTCGGCTGGGGAACGGTTGGCACGGTGGCCGGCATGGAAATCACCGGCACCAATCTCTTCTTCTGCGGATTGGTCGGCCTCGTCGTAACGGCGCTGATCGTCGTCATTACCGAATATTACACCGGCACCAACAAGCGACCGGTCAACTCCATCGCCCAGGCATCGGTTACCGGCCATGGCACCAACGTCATCCAGGGCCTTGCGGTCTCGCTGGAATCGACGGCGCTGCCGGCCATCGTCATCGTCGGCGGCATCATCGGAACCTACCAGCTCGGCGGCCTGTTCGGCACCGGCATCGCCGTCACCGCCATGCTCGGGTTGGCGGGCATGATCGTCGCGCTCGACGCCTTCGGCCCCGTCACGGACAATGCGGGCGGTATCGCCGAAATGGCCGGTCTCGATCCTGATGTGCGCAAGGCGACCGATGCGCTGGACGCCGTCGGCAACACCACCAAGGCGGTGACCAAGGGTTACGCCATCGGTTCGGCTGGTCTCGGCGCATTGGTGCTATTTGCGGCCTATGCCAACGACCTCTCCTATTTCGCCGCCAATGGCGAGACCTATCCCTACTTCAAGGATATAGGTGAGATTTCCTTCAGCCTCGCCAATCCTTACGTGGTTGCCGGCCTGCTGTTCGGTGGTCTCATTCCCTATCTCTTCGGCGGCATCGCCATGACGGCGGTGGGCAAGGCGGCAAGCGCCATCGTTGAGGAGGTCCGCCGCCAGTTCCGCGAAAAACCCGGCATCATGGCCGGTACGGAAAAGCCGGACTACGGCAGGGCCGTGGACCTTTTGACCAAGGCGGCGATCAGGGAAATGGTCATTCCGTCGCTTCTGCCCGTTCTGGCGCCGCTCGTGGTTTATTTCGGCGTTCTGCTGATCTCTGGCTCCAAGGCATCAGCCTTTGCCGCGCTGGGTGCGTCCCTGCTGGGTGTCATCATCAACGGGCTGTTCGTGGCAATTTCCATGACGTCGGGTGGTGGCGCCTGGGACAACGCCAAGAAGAGCTTCGAAGATGGCTTCATCGACAAGGACGGCGTGCGCCACGTCAAGGGTTCCGAGGCGCACAAGGCATCGGTAACGGGCGACACGGTCGGCGATCCCTACAAGGATACCGCGGGTCCGGCCGTCAACCCGGCTATCAAGATCACCAATATCGTGGCACTGCTGCTGCTGGCTGTTCTTGCCCACTGAAGGCTGACGTTTCCGCCAAATGAAAAGGCCCGGGGATCGCTCCCCGGGCCTTTGAATTTATTATCCTTCTTCCGATCAGGGGGTGTTCCCACCCTGACCGAGAATGCTCTTGGCGATATTGGCGCCCGAGGTGCCGCCGGAAAGCAGCTGCTGCAGGAAGGTGAGGTCCTTGCCGCCCGTCGGCGTGGTGCGCGAAATCGTGTCGAATACCTTGCCGTCCTGCAGCGTATAATTGGCCTTGCGCTCGATCACGCCGTCCTTGTTGAAGTAGATGGCGAGAATGTTCTGCTCGACCAGCGACGGCTTCATGAAAGCCGCGCGGCGTACGCGCTTCTGCGAGATGTAATAGAACACCTCGTTGCCGAAAGTCGCCGTGGTGGAAGGCGTGCCCATGGTCAGGAGAACCTGCTCACGGCTGGAACCTTCGGGGATCAGCTGGAGGGCCTGCTCGTCCATGACGTAGCCGTTGTGAAATACGTCTGTCGTGCTCGTGCAGGCGGAAAGCAGGCCGGATGCGAGCACGATTGCGATGGCGGTCTTGCTCAGAATTTTGCCGTGACTTGCGGATTTCTGCTTGCTCAACTGCTTTTCCCCGACTGCGATCATGAATGGCACCTTCCGGCATTGCGTGGTGCACAGTGTCTGTGCACATGATTGTGTCAATCCGGGGACGGAAAATCCCGATCACCCCCCAAATTCAATGCTTTCCCGACCTTCTGGAACTCCTCCGGTTCTCTTCGACTGTTTCAGCCCAAAGACGAACGTGACCGTGACAGCATTGCAATTCGTGGATGCTTCGGTAAACCAGCTTTGACGATCATGCAACAAGTGCGATGGGCGGTAAGCGAATTCACCCGTCCCCTTCGGAAAAAAAACGATGATATTCGGGCTGTTCAGACAGAAAAACAACAATCGCGCCATAGTCGACCGGCAATATGCGACCTTGACGGCTGCCGCCCGCGCGCCCGGGTTTTATCTCGACTTCGGTGTGCCCGACACGGTCATGGGCCGCTTCGAGATGCTGTCGGTCATCATGATTCTCTATTTTCGCCGCACCAAATCGTCAGGTGTCAGCGGGCAGGAAATCGCCCAGGAGATCGTCGACGCCTTTTTTCAGGACCTCGATCATTCCATCCGCGAATTGGGGATAGGCGATCAGGGTGTGCCGAAACGCATGAAGAAATTCGCCGGCATGTTCTATGGGCGGCTGGAATCCTATGCGGCGGCGCTGGATGCTTCCGACCGTGTCGCCCTTGCCGCGGCGCTCCGGCGCAATATATATCCGCAGGTAGATGAGAAGGCACCCGAGATGGAAGGGCTGGCAGGCTGGATGATGGATGCATCCACGGAGCTTGCCGCCCAGTCCGAAGAAACGATAGCAACCGGAAGCCTGACGCTGCCCCTGCCTGGACAATGAGGTTCACGATGAACGCGCGACACCCCGCAAATGATGATCTGCCTTTTTCCTATCCCGTCAAGGTAGGCCATATTTCCGCCAATCCGGTCAGGATTGGTCTCGAAGCCAGCGCCGAGGAGTTGAAGGCGCTTGCGAAATTCTGGGATGTGGTCTCCGTCGAATATCTGAAGGCGGAGCTGCAGGTAACCCGCTGGAAGAAGGATGGCATCAAGATCAAGGGCGAAGTGCATGCGGCGGTCACTCAATCCTGCGTCGTGACGCTGGAACCGGTTTCGAGCAAGATCGATGAGACCGTGGAGCATATTTTCGTGCCGGAAGGATCGAAGCTGGCGCGGATGGTGACGAACGAAGAAGGCGAGATCGTACTCGATCCCGATGGTCCCGACATTCCCGACCAGTTCACCGGCGACAGCATCGATGTCGGTGCCGTGGTTGCCGAATTTGCGGCCCTTGCCATCGACCCTTATCCGCGCAAGCCGAATGTGGAATTTGCCGAAAAGGCTGAAAAAGAGGCCGACGATGACAAGCCGCCATCGCCCTTTGCCGTGTTGAAAGATTGGAAAAAAGACTGAATGGCCCAGCCGGGCTGAAATAATTTTATTGTAACAAGAGCCGGAAAAGGTATTTTCGCGCGAAATCCGCTTGGTTGGCGGCAAGAAGGATAAGGGACGAGTGATCAGAATTGCAATTGACGTCATGGGTGGCGATTTCGGCCCAGATGTTGCCATACCCGGTGCCGCCAAGGCGCTTGAACGGCACAACGATGTAACTTTTCTGCTCTACGGGCAGAAGAGCAAATGCGACCCCATTCTGGCACAATATCCCACGCTTCGGGAAAAGTCGGTCTTTCACGATTGTGAAGTCTCGGTCAGCATGGACGAGAAACCGAGCCAGGCGCTGCGCCGCGGCCGCTACGTCTCCAGCATGTGGCGCGCCATTGAAGCCGTGAAGCTCGGTGAAGCCGATGTCGCCGTTTCCGCCGGCAATACCGGCGCCTTGATGGCCATGGCGAAATTCTGTTTGCGCACCATGGCGCGGGTGGAGCGCCCGGCGATTGCCGGCATCTGGCCGACGCTGAAAGGCGAAAGCATCGTTCTTGATGTCGGCGCCACGATCGGCGCCGATTCCCAGCAGCTTCTCGATTTCGCCCTGATGGGCGGCGCCATGGCGCGTGCGCTGTTCGATATCGACCGTCCGACCGTCGGCCTGCTGAATGTCGGCGTCGAGGAGGTCAAGGGTCAGGAAGAGGTGCGTGAGGCCGGACGTCTGATCCGCGAGGCCGATCTCGCCACCATCGATTATCGCGGGTTTGTCGAAGGCGACGATATCGGCAAGGGCACGGTGGATGTGGTGGTGACCGAAGGTTTCACCGGCAATATCGCGCTCAAGGCCGCCGAAGGCACCGCGCGCCAGATCACCACGCTTCTGCGCGAGGCGATCTCCCGCAGCTTCTTCGCCAAGATCGGTTATATCCTCGCAAAAAGTGCCTTCGATGTGCTGAGGGAAAAGATGGACCCGCGCAAGGTCAATGGCGGCGTGTTTCTGGGCCTCAACGGCATCGTCATCAAGAGCCATGGCGGCACGGATGCCGTTGGTTTTGCCTCCGCCGTGGATGTCGGCTACGACATGGTTCATAACGGCCTGACGGCCAAGATTGAGAATGATTTGAAAATTTACCACGCAAGACGGCTTCCGCCCCCGGCGCCCGAAGCTCTCGTGGCTGACGAGGAATAAGGGAATGATCCGCTCTATAGTTCGTGGTTTCGGGGCAGCGCTTCCGAAGCGTGTCATGACCAACAGTGAAATCGAAGGTGTCGTCGAGACGTCAGACGAATGGATCGTGCAGCGCACTGGCATCCGTCAGCGTTATATCGCCGGCGAAGGTGAAACCACCGCGTCTCTCGGCGAAGCGGCGGCGCGTGCCGCCCTCGACAATGCCGGCCTCACGCCCGACGATATCGACCTCATCATTCTGGCCACCTCGACCCCGGATAACACCTTTCCGGCAACGGCGGTGAACATCCAGAACCGTCTTGGCATGACCCACGGTTTCGCCTTCGACATGCAGGCCGTCTGCTCCGGTTTCGTTTATGCCGTATCGACCGCCGATCTCTATATTCGCGGCGGCATGGCCAAGCGCGTTCTGGTGATCGGCTCTGAGACCTTCTCGCGCATCCTCGACTGGAAGGACCGCACGACCTGCGTCCTCTTCGGTGACGGCGCCGGCGCGCTGGTTCTGGAGGCCGGTGAGGGTGAAGGCACCTCCGCCGATCGCGGCATCCTGACCGCACAGCTGCGCTCCGACGGCTCGCACAAGGAAAAGCTCTATGTCGATGGCGGTCCTTCCACCACAGGCACGGTCGGTCATCTGCGCATGGAAGGCCGGGAAGTATTCAAGCACGCCGTTGGCATGATCACCGACGTCATCGAGCAGGCCTTCGAGGCGACCGGCACAACGGCCGACGATCTCGACTGGCTGGTTCCGCACCAGGCCAACAAGCGCATCATCGACGGTTCAGCCAAGAAGCTTAACATAGACCCGGAAAAAGTCGTGATCACCGTCGATCAGCACGGCAACACCTCGGCCGCCTCCATTCCGCTGGCGCTCGCCGTTGCCGCCGGTGATGGACGCATCAAGAAGGGCGATCTGGTGATGCTGGAGGCCATGGGCGGCGGCTTCACCTGGGGCGCGGTGCTGCTGCGCTGGTAAAGGCGCGATTTTCGCGTTTGCTGGGGCGATGGCGCGAATTCGGTTGTGATTTTCGCGCTCACGCCTTGATCGGACGCGCCGGAGCGGCCCGAGCCTGTGTCAAAAGCGTATCACTCGCCCTAAGCCCTTGCACTGATTGCCGAAAGCCTCAAATGAATCTGGAACAATCCCTTGACCGGTCGCCACAAGGGAAATAATCTCGGCGGCTCCTAGAGAAGAGTTCAGACACGGTTTGTGGGGAAAAATGGCCGGGAAGACAGTGACACGCGCAGATCTTGCAGAATCTGTGTTTCGTAAAGTCGGGCTGTCCCGCACCGAATCCGCTGAACTGGTCGAGACGATCATTGACGAAATTTGCAACGCGATCACCCGCGGCGAAGTCGTCAAGCTTTCTTCCTTCGCGACGTTTCAAATCCGGGAAAAGAACGAGCGTATCGGCCGCAACCCCAAGACGGGCGAGGAAGTTCCGATCTCCCCACGTCGCGTCATGACCTTCAAGGCCTCGAATGTGCTGAAGCAGCGCATTCTGAAGGCCCATACGGCCCGCAAGGCCAAGCAGAAGGGCCAGAAGGCCGGAGCATAATCCTTCTCTAGAGTTATAAGCGACACGCATTTTTGTCGTATCGTAAGCCTTTTTCCCATTCTTCTTGTGAACATGCTTGAATTTCAACGTGCAAGCCGTTGAAATCCGGTCGACTCACATCATAATCAATTTTAGTGATTTGTATCTCGCCGCAATGGCGTCTGCGCGGGTTCAGAACGGATGTCGCGCGATGTTTGACCGGCGTGTGAAAAGCGTTCTCGTTCAGTGTCCGGCCGGATGCATGGCGCTCCGGTTCGGATGGGAGTGGAAATTTGGATAAAAGCCCCGACGCGTTTCGGACGATCAGTGAAGTGGCGGATGAGTTGAACCTGCCGCAGCATGTGCTGCGTTTCTGGGAAACACGCTTTCCGCAGATCAAGCCGATGAAACGGGGCGGGGGCCGCCGTTATTACCGCCCTGACGATATCGATCTCCTGAAGGGTATCCGTCACCTTCTTTATGACCATGGCTACACCATTAAGGGCGTACAGAAGCTGCTGAAAGCCAATGGTAACCGCTTCGTGGCGGCCATCGCCTCCGGTGATCTCGCAACCATGGAAGCCATCATGGCGGCGAGCGGTGAAAAGGAAGTCGCCGAACCGCGTGTCGTCGATACCGATGGGGACGAGGTGGTCGGCCGTCCGAAGGCCAAGCCAAGCGGCCGTTTTTTTGGCTTCGGCGGTGGCGGCGATGCGGAAATATCGGTCGGCAAGTCGAGCATCGGCAAGGACGATCAGGCGCTTTTGCAGGAAGCCCTGTTCGACCTCCTCGAATGCAAGCGCCTTCTCGATCAGGTCCGCTGACGGTTTATCCACAGCTCATTTGCGTGCTTTCCATTCGGGAAATCGAGAAAACAAGGGGTTAGGGCGTTTCCCCCTTTTCTGTGAAAAGCGAAAACGCCCGGCAACGCCAACCTTTCGGAAACTCCTTTGGCCGATAATGCGCTCCGTTGAAAGGAGTCCGATCGTGAGCAACCGAAAATCGACAGCACGACGCCGCACGGCGAAGAAATCGAGCGGCGGTAGCGTTTGGCCCTGGGTGCTGATGCTGGGCGTCGTCGCCGGCGGCATTCAGGCTTACGAACATCGCGACAGTCTTTTGCCGCAGCGGCATGTTGCAAAGGCGACATCTTCGACCACGAGTTCTTCGAAAGTTGCCACGGTGGCCAAACGCGATTCCGTCACGCGGGAGAAAGTGGCGTCCATTCGCCCCGCATCGCCAGCTCTGCCCGGCAACGGCCCGGTGCCACCGCGCTCGATCGCCATGCCGTCCGCCTCGCAGCCGAGCCAGGTCGCCGCTATCTTGCCGGAAACCCGTCCTTCGGTCGAAAAAATTTCGCTCGGTGAAAAAAGCGGTACTTTTGCCTTCTGCGGTCGTTCCGGCCTCAACAATTGCGTGGCCGACGGCAACACCTTCTGGATGAGGGGCGTGAAAATGCAGCTTGCCGGCATAGAAGTGCCGCAGATCGACCGGGCGCGCTGCATGGAAGAGCGCCAGCGCGGTTTCATTGCGAAGGTCAGGCTTCGTGACATGTTGAATGCCGGAGCCTTCGATGTGGCGTCCGGCGGTGCTGCGGGCGGGCAAGCCACGGAACGCAAACGGCTTTCGCGTTCGGGCGTATCCTTCGCCGATCAACTCGTGCGCGAAGGGCTCGCGCATCCGGCATCGGCAAAAAATCAGTCCTGGTGTGGGTAGAGCATTCTCGCTTTTTGTCGAATCGCGAAAACGCTCTCGCTCTTGGTTCGCCGCCTTCCCGGACGGAAAACCGGGTTCCACTTTTCCTGGAAATGCTCTGAGGCCCCGTTGACCGAAACGGTTCGGCCTGTGTAGATGAGGCTCAGTCATCTTCGGGACCGGACCCCAGCGCCGGGCGCCGGCAGCATGACGATTTTTTGTAACGCCCCGGCCGGAACGGTTCGTGGCGCGGCAATGCGGACGTGGCGAAATCGGTAGACGCAGCAGACTTAAAATCTGCCGACCATTGGTCTTGCGGGTTCAAGTCCCGCCGTCCGCACCATATCATCCTGATTAAAATTTTCTTTTCGTTTTCCTGCGATTTCGGGGCATTTAAACGGGGTTCCCGGCTTTTGGGTGTAAATCGCGCGAACGCCCGCGCGCGCCTAAAAAATGAGCTTGATTACGAGGGAGGCATTTTTCCCCGGGAATCATCAAAAAGAACCTCTTGACCTTGCCACGATGGGAAGCCCTATCTTTTTTCAACACAAGAAAAGAGGGGTCATACGCATGTCACAAATGGAGCTCCGGGCGAGTCATCAGATTGCGATCGATGGCATGACATGCGCCTCCTGTGTCGGCCGCGTGGAAAAGGCGATTGCCAAGGTGCCGGGCGTTTTGAAAGCTTCGGTCAATCTGGCAACGGAACGTGCCGACATTTCCTTTTCCGGGTCGCCGGATGTGCCGGCCGTTATCGAGGCGGTGCGGCAGGCCGGTTACGGCGTCGAAGAAAAAACCATCGAACTCGATATTGAGGGCATGACCTGCGCCTCCTGCGTCGGACGTGTCGAAAAGGCGTTGAAGGCCGTTTCCGGTGTTTCCGGTGCAAGCGTCAATCTGGCGACGGAACGCGCCACCGTCCGCGTTGCCGGCAACGCCGTGTCTGCGGCCAACCTTTCGGATGCCATCAAACGGGCGGGCTATAAGGCGAGTGAGGTTGTCGCCGACAAAGCCACGGATGGAGAGCAGGACAAGCGCGAGGCGGAACTGCGGAGCCTCAAAATCAGCCTTGCCGTCGCCGCTGCACTGACGTTGCCGGTCTTCGTACTGGAAATGGGCTCGCATCTGGTGCCCGCCATCCATGATTTCGTGATGGAAACGGTTGGCATGCGGGAAAGCTGGTATCTGCAATTTGCGCTGACCACGCTGGTTCTGTTCGGTCCCGGCCTGCGCTTCTTCAAAAAAGGCATCCCCGCGCTTCTGCGGTTTGCGCCGGACATGAATTCGCTCGTCGTGCTGGGCACCGCCGCCGCCTGGGGGTTTTCGGTCGTCGCAACCTTCATGCCCAAAATCCTGCCGAGTGGCACGGCCAATGTCTATTATGAGGCAGCAGCGGTCATCGTCTCACTCATCCTCCTTGGTCGTTTCCTGGAAGCGCGCGCCAAAGGCCGCACCAGCGAGGCGATAAAGCGGCTCGTCGGCCTGCAGGCCAAGTCGGCCCGCGTGCTGCGCGATGGCGAAACAATCGATGTACCTTTACAGGATGTGCGAACGGGTGATGTGATCGTCGTTCGCCCCGGTGAGAAAGTGCCGGTCGATGGTCTGGTTCTGAGCGGCTCCTCTTATGTCGATGAATCGATGATCACGGGTGAGCCGGTCCCGGTTACCAAAGCCGAGGGTTCCGAGGTGGTCGGCGGCACAGTGAACCGCAATGGCTCCTTCACCTTCCGCGCCACCAAGGTCGGCGCAGATACGCTGATAGCCCAGATCATCCGCATGGTGGAGGAGGCGCAGGCCGACAAGCTGCCCATTCAGGCGCTGGTAGACAAGGTGACAAACTGGTTCGTGCCGGCGGTAATGCTGGCAGCGCTCGCCACCTTCATCGTATGGTTCATGTTCGGGCCAGATCCGGCCTTGACCTTCGCGCTCGTCAATGCGGTTGCGGTGCTCATCATCGCCTGTCCCTGTGCTATGGGCCTTGCCACGCCGACCTCGATCATGGTCGGCACCGGCCGCGCCGCGGAAATGGGCGTGTTGTTCCGCCGTGGCGATGCGCTTCAGACGCTGCGCGACGCCGACGTGATCGCTGTTGACAAGACAGGCACGCTGACGCTCGGCAAGCCGAAGCTGGTGCATTTTACCACGACAGAGGGCTTCGATGCGGATGAGGTGTTGCGCCTCGTCGCATCGCTGGAGAACCATTCCGAACATCCGATTGCCGAAGCGATCGTCGAGGCTGCGAAACATGGCGGCATGACGCTTGTCGATGCGGAGGGCTTCGAGGCGACCCCCGGTTTTGGTGTTGCAGCCATGGTCGACGGCCGCAGGGTGGAAGCAGGTGCGGACCGGTTCATGACCAAGCTCGGTCACGATGTCGCGATGTTCGCAGAAGATGCCGAGCGGCTGGGCAGGGAAGGGCAGTCGCCGCTTTATGCCGCCGTCGATGGCAGGCTGGCCGCGATCGTCGCCGTTGCCGATCCGATCAAGCAGACGACCCCGGAGGCGATTGCGGCGCTGCATGCGCTCGGCCTTAAAGTGACGATGATCACGGGTGACAACCGCCGCACCGCTGAAGCCATCGCCCGTCGGCTCGGCATTGACGAGGTGGTGGCGGAAGTCCTGCCCGACGGCAAGGTCGAGGCGGTCAAGAGGCTCGCCGCCGGCGGTCGACGTGTCGCCTTCGTCGGCGACGGCATCAACGATGCACCGGCGCTGGCCGCCGCCGATGTCGGGCTTGCCATCGGCACGGGCACGGATGTCGCGATTGAAAGCGCCGACGTGGTGCTGATGTCCGGCGATCTGCGCGGCGTCGCCAACGCCATCGCACTCTCCAAGGCCACGATCCGCAATATCGGCCAGAATCTGTTCTGGGCCTTCGCGTACAATGCCGCTCTCGTTCCCGTCGCGGCTGGAATATTGTATCCTGTCAACGGCGTTCTGCTGTCGCCAGTCCTTGCTGCCGGAGCCATGGCGCTTTCCAGCGTCTTCGTATTGACGAACGCGCTACGCCTGAAGAGCTTCCGTGCGCCCCTGGTGGACAGACCTGCGGGCCTTAAGCTCGCAGCGGCGGAATAGGAGGAGCAGACATGGCGCTTCAACACACCGTTTTCCTGCCGCAGATCGAACGCAGCATCTCTGTGGCGCCGGGCGAGACTGTCCTCCAGGCCGCCTTGGCGGAAGGGATCGCTTATCCGCATGGCTGTCGTATGGGCCGCTGTGGCGCCTGCAAATCCAGGCTGATCTCCGGCGATGTCGATCTTCTCAAGCACACGCCTTTTTCTCTGACAGAGGAAGAGAAGGCAGATGGTCTGACGCTTGCATGCCGAGCCGTACCATTAGGCGACGTGGTGATCGGCTGGCTCAATGGAGCTGAGCCGCTCTCCGACAATCGCGCGGATGTATTTTCTACCTCGGAAAGATAGGAGCAGGATCGATGAATATTGGCACAGCCGCCACCGCCTCCGGTGTTTCTGCGAAGATGATCAGGCATTACGAGACAATCGGCCTGATCAAATCGGCAAACCGCACGGAATCCGGCTATCGGGTCTACACTGCCAACGACTTGGAAACGCTGCGCTTTATCCGGCGCGGACGCGATCTCGGTTTTTCCATCGAAAAAATCAGGCAACTCATGACCCTCTGGCGCGACCCCGGTGGCGCCTCTTGCGATGTCAAACGCATCGTCATGGAACATGTCGTCGACCTGGAAGCGAAGATGGATACGCTGCGGGAGATGGCGGACACGCTCCGAAACCTCGCGACCTATTGCCCGGACAATGGTGAGCCGGAATGCCCGATCATTCATGACCTTGCTCATGCGGAAGATCTTGATTTTTCAGCGGTTGCCGTCGTGCCCAAACGCACCGGCATGCTGAAGGGCACAGCAGGCCCGGTGATGGATTTACAGCGCCCAGTGAAATAAGCCCCCGGTTCCTTTTGGGGGAGCGGGCAATGAATGCAGTGCGAATTGCCAATCACGATGAAGGAGACCAAGCCATGTGGATACAGGTAATACAGCGCTTCTTTATTCTGTGCCTGATGCTGGCGATCGTGTCCGTCATCGCGTTTCTTTTACCCTATATGGCGGGCGGCGATCCGGCTCGCACCATCTTGTTTTCACGCATGCGCGATACCGCGCTCGATCCGCATGCGGTGGAGGCGCTACGGGTCAGTCTCGGGCTCGACCGGCCGCTTTATGTGCAATATTTCGCATGGCTGTCGAATGCGTTGCGCGGCGACCTCGGTTTTTCTTTCACCAGCAGCCAGCCCGTCGCTGCCGAACTTATGCGCTCGCTCTGGGTGTCGGTAACGCTGGCGCTGACGGCGCTTGCATTCGCGGTCGCCGTCGCCCTGCCGCTCGGTACGCTGGCGGCCATGCGTCCCGGCGGACGGCTCGATAATTTTGCGACACTGATGATCCAGACCTTCGTCGCAACGCCCGAATACTGGTTTGCGCCCATGTCGGCTCTGGTCTTTGCGCTTTATCTCGGCTGGTTGCCGTCAGCCGGATGGGATAGCTGGCGCTCGCTGGTGCT
This sequence comes from Agrobacterium sp. ST15.16.055, assembly GCF_027956555.1. NCBI lineage: Bacteria > Pseudomonadati > Pseudomonadota > Alphaproteobacteria > Hyphomicrobiales > Rhizobiaceae > Agrobacterium > Agrobacterium sp. ST15.16.055. Next base: position 72,021 of record NZ_JAQKGN010000019.1, on the reverse strand, counting down.
TCCCGCATTGACGCTCACGCTCAGGCCGCTCGCCTATTTCACCCAGGTGACGCGCGCGGCCATGGCCGAGGTACTGCGCGCGCCTTATATCACGGCGGCCCGCAGCCGCGGTCTCGGCATGCATAGCACGGTGCTGCGGCATGGCGTCCGCAACGGTTCGCTGCCGGTCGTCACCTTCTTCGCATTGTGGCTCGCGGGCCTTTTGGGTGGATCGGTGGTCGTGGAAGTCATCTTCGCCATCCCCGGCATGGGCCGGCTTCTCTACGACGCCGTGGTCAATCGCGATATCCCGATGCTGCAGGGCGGTTTCATCTGCATCGTGGCGCTCTCCATCCTCATCAATACCTTGGCCGACAGCTTTTATGTCCTGATCAATCCAGCAATGCGAGGTCACCATGACCATTAGTCACTTCCCGAGCGCGCCTGCCGCCGCCATGCCGATGACTGCGCCCAAGCGCCCCTCGAGCCTCGCCCGGTTTACGGATTTCATCCGCTGCCGTCACTGGACCTTCTATGCGGGTGCGGCGATCTTTCTGGTCATCATCCTGCTGCTGGTCATCGCGCCGTGGATTTCGCCCTATGATCCGGCAAAGCAGAACCTGCGTCTGCGGTTGAACGCGCCGAGCGCCCTCTACTGGCTGGGAACGGACCACCTGGGCCGCGATGTGCTCAGCCGGCTGCTGGTCGGCGGCCGCTTCACGGTCACCATTGCCGCCGTCACCGTCATTCTCTCTGTCGTGATCGGGACCTTCATCGGCATCATCAGCGGCCGCAGCCGCGGCATCCTCGACGAGGTGCTGATGCGCATCGTGGACCTGCTCATCGCCATACCGGACGTGGTAATCGCGATTTTCCTCGTGGCCATTTTCGGTCCGGGATATGGCACGCTGATCGCGTCGCTGACGATCGTCGGGTGGACACCTTTTGCACGACTAGCGCGGGGACTGACGCTCTCGATCAATTCGCGCGAATATATCCGCGCCGCCGAGGTGCTCGGCTGCACACGGCGCTTCATTATCTTCCGGCATATTATTCCCAACACGATCTGGCCGATTGCGGCGGTGGCGTTCCTGCGCTTCGGCCACAAGCTGATCACGGTTGGCGGGTTGTCGTTTCTGGGCCTTGGCGTACAGCCGCCGGCCGCCGACTGGGCGCTGATGTTGGCCGATGCGCAGGCTTACGCGGAACGGATGCCCGTTCTCGTCATCGCACCGGGTCTGGCGATCTTCTTGGCGGCGCTCAGCGTAACGTGGATCGGCCATGGCCTGAATTTGGAAACAAAGAAAACCAACGGTCATTGACGCCTGCGGGCGGGCAATGACGGATTTGACGATTGCCAAACATGGACGACGCAACGGAGCAGGAGGGAGAGTAATATCGTCTGAAGCCGCATGAAAATACGCAATGCCTCCGATTCAATAAAAATAAGGGGAACTCTTATGAATATCGAAGGACAAACGCTTGCAAATACGGCCATATCCCCTGAATGCGCACCGCTTCTGGAGATAGAGGACCTGCACGTTTCAGTGCCGGCGCAAAATGGCCGCAAGTTTGTTATTTCGGGCCTGACGCTTTCCGTCAACGCCGGCGAAGTCGTCGCTCTCGTCGGCGAATCCGGATCGGGAAAGAGCATGACGGCGCTGTCGCTGATGCGACTTTTGCCGCAGGGCGCGGAAATCAATTCCGGCCGCATTTCCTTTGCCGGCCGCGACATTCTCGCTCTTTCATCTTCCGAACTCGATGCACTGCGCGGGGCCGATATCAGCATGCTGTTCCAGCAGCCGCAGGCCATGCTCGACCCGACCAGTCGGGTGAGGACGCAGGTCGCGGAGCCGCTCTGGATCCACCGTAAAATGAGCCGGCACGCCGCGCTTAACCGGGTCGTCGGCCTTCTTTCGGATGTCGGCATTCCCGATCCGTCGGCGCGGGCGCAATGCTTTGCGCATGAGCTTTCCGGCGGCATGGCGCAACGTGTCATGATTGCCGCTGCACTGTCAGGCAATCCGCAGCTTCTGATCGCCGACGAACCGACGACGGCGCTTGATGTCACCGTTCAGGCACAGATACTCCGCCTGCTCGATGACGAGCGCCGCAAGCGCCGGCTTGCCACTTTGCTCATCACCCACGATCTCTCGGTCGTTGCCGCCTTCGCAGACCGGATCGCGGTCATGTATGCCGGCCGCATTGTCGAGGAAGGGCCGACCCAGGCGATCCTCAAGGCGCCGCAGCACCCCTATACCAAGGCGCTCATCAGCTGTTCGCTGCTGACCACCGACGGCGAGGGACAGTTGCTGACGATCCCCGGTTCGGGCGCACAGGCCCACGACATGTCCTGCGGTTGCCGGTTTCATCCGCGTTGCGCGCTCGCAAAGTCTGAAGGCATGGGAAGCCGCTGCATGGCAATGGAGCCTGCATTGAATGCCTTGCCTGAAGGGCGCAAGGCGCGGTGCTGGGCAGTCGGCGACGACCAGGCCGGTCACGACCATGCCGACCATGCGGTTTGTTGAAGGAGGCGATGATGTTATCCAAAGCCATGACACAGATGCCGCCATCGGCGGAAAACAGCGGCCGGCCCTATGTGGTCGCGAAGAATCTCTGCAAATATTATCCCATATCGGGCCTTGGTCACCGTGTGGTGAAATCCGTCGACGATGTTTCCCTCACGATCGGCGAGGGGGAGGTATTGGGCCTTGTCGGCGAATCCGGTTGCGGCAAAAGCACTGTTGCCGGACTGATCACGCGCCTGACGCACGCGACGCGGGGTGAGGTCAGCATCGGAGATCACGACATATTGCACATGCAGGGCGAGGCGCTCCGGCGCGTGCGCCGGGTTGTGCAACTGGTGTTTCAGGACCCTTATTCCGCACTCGATCCGCGTATGCGCATTGGCCAGAGCATGCAAGCGCCGCTTGCCCAGCACGGCATCGGCACCCGCGAGGAGCGCACGGCGCGTGTTTTCCGAATGCTGGAGGAAGTCGGTCTCGACGGTTCCTTTTACGATCGGTATCCGAGCCAGTGTTCCGGCGGCCAGTTGCAGCGCGTCGTCATCGGCCGCGCGCTTCTTCTCAATCCGAGTTTCCTTGTCTGTGATGAACCGACATCGGCACTCGACGCCTCGATGCGCACGCAGATCCTGAACCTCCTGATGGACATGAAGCGCCGCCACGGCCTGACGGTTCTGATGATTTCTCATGACCTGCGTGTGGTGCGTTATCTCTGTGATCGCATTGCCGTGATGTATCTCGGACGCATCGTTGAAATCGCCGACCGCGAAGAGCTTTTCCGCGCGCCCAAGCATCCCTACACGAAAGCTCTCATCGCCTCGTCGATGCTGGACGAGACGGGGTTATATGCACCGGAAATGCTTCTGGACGGTGATCTGCCGAGCCCTCTCAACCCTCCTGGTGGCTGCAAGTTTCACACCCGCTGTAAATATGCGACCGCAATCTGCGGTGAGGTTGAGCCGGCTCTGGAAGGCGTTTCCGGAGAGCACTTTGCGCGCTGCCACCGCTGGCGGGAACTGGGTTGAGAAACGGTGCACTGAATGTTTTTCAGGGAATGTGAAAAACAGTCGAATAGTGCGTACGTAAAGTAACAACGGAATAAAATTCCGAATAAAAAACATAAAATGAATGTAAAGAATGCGGATGTATTGTCGTGTCCGTCAACGTGATTCTTTGTAATTAATGATAGATAATATTAAAAGCTTAGGGAAATTAGATTGTGAGCGTCGCCATCAAAGATAAGGGGAATTATGCAATGATAAAGCACGCACTTTTAACCACCTGCGCCATTGCCGGGGCTTTCGGGGCTAATGCCGCAAATGCCGGCACTGTGACCTATGATGACAACTACGCCATAAAAGCCGCATGGCAGATGGCGTCGGATGATTCCACAATGGGCATGCGTGTCGGGTGCTATGAAGGCCTTGTCAGAATTGGCTTCGACATGAGGCAGGAGGCATCTCTTGCGGAGTCCTGGAAGCAGATCGAGCCTAAAGTGTGGGAGTTCAAGCTGCGCAAGGGCGTCAAATTCCAGAACGGCGAAGACTTTAACGCCGCAGCAGTCGTCAACGCGCTCACCAATCTCCTGAAAGCATCCGTTCCTGCCCGTGCCTTTTCGCCGAAACAGATCGCCAGTGTGGAGGCCGTTGGCGATGATATTGTTAAGGTGACGACGATCGAACCGTCGGTGCTGTTGCCTGCGCAGTTGGCAAGCCCCGCCACTGCCATTCTTGCGCCATCGGCCTATAAGGACGGCGAGATCAATCCTATCGGCACCTGCACCGGGCCGTTCGAGATCACGGAAGTCGATCCCAATCAATATATGGTCATGAAGGCCAATCACGGATATTGGGGCGGCATGCCGAAACTTGACGGGGGTCGCGTTAATTTCGTTCCCGACGCAGACACGCGCGCCACCCAGATAAGGACGGGCGAAGTGCAGATTTCGCGCCTGGTCCCGCCGTGGTCGATCAAATCCATCGAGGCAACCAAGGGAGTTAAGGTCGCCACCATTTCGGTACCGCGTATCACAGAATTGCTGCTGAATAATTCCAGGCCACCGTTCAACGATAAAAAGGTTCGTGAGGCCGTGCGTGCGGCAATCGATGCCGCCGGCATCGCCAGCAGTATTTACGAAGAGAAGGTCAAAAGCGCGAGCATGCCGTTTGCCCCGGGGCAGCCATGGGCGGTGGAAGAACCCGCATCGGCCTATGACGTGGCAAAGGCAAAATCTCTCCTCCAGGAGGCCGGCATCGCCCCGGGCAGTCTGAAAGTCACCATACTTGCTTACACGATGAAGACCGAGCTGAAGGATGTGGCCGCTATTATTCAGGCGCAGTTGCAGGAGATAGGGATCACGGCCGGTGTCCGTGTCGCAGAATATAGTGCGATTGAGCCTGATCTTCTTGCCGGCAACTTCGACATGGTGCTGCTGTCGCGCGGTTATGCCACGGATGTGATTGAGCCGGCTGGATATCTCAACGCCGACTATTCCTGCACCGGCACATACAACATCTCGCATTATTGCAATGCAGATACGGACAAGTTGATCAAGGCTGCTTATGCCGAAGTGGAGCCCACCAAGCGTTACGCGATTTATGGTGAGATAGCGAAGAAGATTTATGATGATGCCGTCTCGGTCTTTCTCGTCCATGAAACCGTGTTCGATGCCTATTCCGAAAAACTCGAAAACTTCCGGCCGCATCCGATCAACTATTTCGTGCTGACGAAGGATATGGCGATCAAGTAGATCGGCATTGCGAAGGGAGCCCGGCTCTGAGGAGCCGGGTTGCGCAAAGAAATCGCATGGCTTCAAAGACCCGCTCAACGCTCCCGCGCTCGCATGGGGATAGGCCCGCCTGCGACGCGGTTTTCGCCACGATCGATGTCGGCGACGTCGGCAATTGGTTTTGAGCAACGTACTGCCGTCTTGTCCGAGAAAAAAGGGGATATCTGCCGAGGAGCGATGGAGAGATATTGGACCTCATCCATTCCTTACGCTGAAATCGAGCGTGAACCGAGTGGCAAGGCAGACCGACGGCAGCATGGAAAAGCTGCCGCCAGCATTTTTTCGTTCAGGCGCGCGCTTCGGGCGTATAGCCAGCAGCGGTGATGATTTCGGCAATACGTGCCGCATCGGAGACGCCGCCAACCACGACCGTGCGGCTTGCCGGATCGGCATGCACGGCAGCGCCGGGAACGGTCTTTTCGATCGCGCCCTTGATCACTCCGGCGCAGTGACCGCAGGTCATGTCCTCAACGTGAAAAGAAAGGTCTGCATCAACCGGCGCCGTCGTGGTTTCGGCGTGATGCTGGTGAGCGGTGCACATAGGCGGTTCTCCATGGTTTGGAATTCTAACGGGAGGAGCCTGGACTATTCCAACGTGGGAAGGTCAAGCGCTTTATTCGCCGGCGCTCAACAAGTGTGCCACGATATCAGCTGCGCCAGAAAATTGGCATCAGCAGCACCAGGACCGTCAGTATTTCCAGACGCCCTAGCAGCATCATCATCGACAGGACGTAAAGCGCCGGATCGCTAATGGTGGCGAAATTACCAGAGGGGCCGATGACGGGGCCGATACCCGGTCCGACATTGCCGAGCGCCGTTGCCACCGAAGATATGGACGTGAGAAAATCATAACCCATCAGACTCATGGCGAGGCTGCCGGCGATCCAAAGCGCGACATAACAGCTGACGAACAGGAAAATCGTCCGGATCGTATCGGGATCGACCACCTGCTGCCCATAACGAACCGAATAAACGGCGTTCGGATAGATCAGCTTCTTCAGGCCCGCCCGCGCCACGTTGAACATGATGAGAAAACGATAGGCCTTGATGCCGCCCGCCGTGGACCCGGAGCAACCGCCCATGAAGGTGGCAAAAAAGGCGACAACGACGACGAAAGGCCCCCAGAGCGTGTAGTCGTCGCTGGCAAAGCCGCCGGTGGAAAGGATCGAGGTCATGTTGAAGAAGGAATGGCTGAGCGCGTCGTTCAGCGGCACGCCGTTCCTGAGATGATGATAGACGCCGACGGCGATGGAAATCGCGCAGAGATATCCCAGGAAGACGACGATCTGGGGGTCGCGCAGCGTTTCCAGCCGGCGGCGCACGGCCAACAGGATCATCACCGAGAAGGGCAGACTGCCGAAGATCAGGAAGACGGTGGCGATCCACAGCAGTGCCGTATTGTTGAAATAGGCGAAAGAGGCGTCATGGGTGGAGAAACCACCGGTCGCGACCGTCGACATGGCGTGGTTCAGCGCATCGAAGTGCGACATGCCGGCAAAATCGTAAGCGATCGTACAGGCAAGCGTCATGATGATGTAAATGGCCACGAAAGCCCGGGTGAAGCTTGCGAGCCGCGCGAAAGGCCGGTCATTGCCGGTATCGGAGGATTCCATGCGAAAGAACGTCATGCCGCCGACGCGCAGCAGCGGCAGGATGAAGAGGCCGAGCGCCACGATACCGATACCGCCAAGCCAGCACAGCAGCGAGCGCCAGAGGAGGATGCCCTGCGGGGCGTGGTCAAGCCCGGAAACAACGGTGGATCCCGTTGTCGTAATGGCGGAAACGGATTCGAAAATCGCTTGGCCAAGTGTCAGGCCGAGTTCGGACAGGTAAAGCGGAACCGCGCCGACAATTGAAAAGACCAGCCAGAGCAAGTTGACGAGCAAAAAGCCGAAACGTTTGTTGAAGGCGGCAATCGGCCCGCGCGTCGCCAGCGCGCAGGCAAGCGCAAAGCCCCCGCACATGAAACCCGACAGCGCAAACACCATCCAGTCGTCATTGCCGTAATAGAGATCGGTGAGCGCCGGCAGAAACATGGCTGTCGCCATGTAAAGCCCGAAAATGGAGGCCACATATATGACCGAGCGCAGAAGGTTGCTGTTCAAGAAATGAAACCTGGAGTTTGTTGCCGCGCTGAAATGAGTCTTTGTCTCGGACGCCTTCCTATGGCATAGCGGGTGCCATTATGAATTTCAATGGATTGACTATCGTGGACAAGCAGCTTGTGGAAGCAGCGCGGCGGGAAGTGCGGGAAATATTCCCCGAAACACCGCTGCAGTTGAATGAACATCTCAGCCGTCGGTATGGCGCGTCGATTTGGCTGAAGCGTGAGGATCTGTCCCCGGTTCGTTCCTACAAGATTAGAGGCGCATTCAACTTTCTGCGCAAAGCGGTGGCCAAGGCCGGCAAGGGCAAGGTTTTCGTCTGTGCTTCGGCCGGCAACCATGCGCAGGGCTTCGCCTTCGCCTGCCGTCATTTCGGTGTTCACGGCGTCGTTTTCATGCCGGTGACCACACCGCAGCAGAAGATCGAAAAAACCCGCATCTTCGGTGGCGAATTTATCTCGATCCGTCTAGTGGGCGATATATTCGACCAGTGTTATGCCGCCGCACGCCAGCACGTGCAGGATAATGACGGCTACATGGTGCCGCCCTTCGACCATGAGGACATCATCGAAGGACAGGCGACGGTCGCCGCCGAGATCATGGATCAGCTTCCGGAAGGCACGAAGCCTGACATCGTCGTCATGCCGGTTGGTGGTGGCGGTCTTTCGGCTGGCCTGACCGGTTTTCTGGCCGGTACGGTGAAGAAGGAGAACTTCGTGTTCTGCGAGCCTGAGGGCGCGCCGAGCCTGAAGAAGAGCCTCGAACGCGGCGAACCAGTGACGCTGAACAAGATCGACAATTTCGTCGACGGCGCTGCCGTCGCCCGCATTGGCGACCTGAATTTCAAGGCGCTGAAGGATTTTCCGGCCGATCAGGTCCAGCTCATCCCCGAAAACGCCATCTGCGTGACGATCATCGAGATGTTGAACCTCGAAGGCGTAGTGCTGGAGCCCGCTGGTGCCCTTTCGATTGCCGCGCTGGAAAAGCTTGGCCGCGAAAGGCTGGAAGGCAAGACGGTGATTGCGGTGGTTTCCGGGGGCAATTTCGATTTCGAGCGCCTTCCGGACGTGAAGGAACGCGCCATGCGTTACACAGGCGTGAAAAAGTATTTCATCCTGCGCCTGCCGCAGCGTCCTGGTGCGCTGCGAGATTTCCTCAATCTGCTCGGCCCGGACGATGATATTGCCCGTTTCGAATATCTGAAGAAATCGGCCCGCAACTTCGGCTCGATCCTGATCGGCATCGAAACCAATGCGCAGGAAAACTTCGCCGGGTTGCTGGAGCGCTTTGAAGCGGCGGGTCTCGGTTATGAAGACATCACCGAAAACGACATTCTGTCGAACCTGATCATCTGATCCGGCAAGGCACAGGGAAGGGCGGTGTAGCGCCGCCTTTCCACGTATGATTGATTGAGGGAGTGAAAGCCATGGCATCGTTTTTTTCCAAAATCCTCTCGGCCTTCGGCTCCGGCCAGCCGTCCGCCGACGCGCCGCAGAAGGTGGCGCAGGCCGAGCCGCATGCGCATGGCGACTATCTGATTTATGCGACGCCGATCAAGGAAGGCGGCCAGTTCCGCCTGGCGGGCCGTATCGAGAAAAAGGCCGGCGACGAAGTGCTGGTGCATGAATTTGTGCGCGCCGACGTCTTCACGAGCATGGACGATGCCGTGGAGTTCACGATCCGCAAGGCGAAGCTCATCATTGAGCAGAACGGCGCGTCGCTTTTTCCAGGAAAATGATGACGTTTTCTTATTCTCTAAATTAAGATTCCGTTGGTTGCTTGGGCCTATCGTCTGTGAAGGGCATGGAGTCGCGCCGATAGACCGGCGTGATGTGGATCGATAGGGCGTGTGCCGATGCAATGGGCAAATCTGGCCCTCTTCCTGACGGAGGCCATCGTCTATTTTTCGGTAATGACGGCATTCCTTCATTACCGGCATATTCTCGGCATTGGTGTTTTTCTCACCGCGCTGGGCGTCATGCACTTCCTGGAAACCTATCTGGCGGCCGTTTTTTATGTGCAGCTGCCCTTTGGCGTGGTGTCGCCCGGCTCCTCGATCCTTTTTGCCGGCAAGCTGATGATGATCCTCATGCTCTATATGCGCGAGGACGCGGCGGTTGTTCGGCAACCGATCTACGGCCTGTTTCTCGGCAATATATTGACCGTCATCATGGCGCAGATCATCCGTTTTCATCAGACGGTGGCGATTGTTCCCGGGCAGTCGGTCAGCGCCGCATTTCTGGATGAGATGGGCGTGCTGATGGTTTGGGGAACCAGCCTGCTTTACATCGACGCCATCGCCATCATCCTTTTTTACGAAAAGCTGGGTCGTTATCTGCAGCGCCATATCGTGCTGCGCTTCGCGATTTGCGGCGTCGTTATCCTGAGCCTCGATCAGGCAGGTTTTTATGGAGCGCTGCGATTGTTGTTCAACGCACCTCTCGATGTCTTTTACGATGGCTGGAAAGCGAAGATGTCAGCCGTTGCCGTTTATTCGTTGCTCTTCGCGATCTATCTTGGGCTGACATCCGCCAAGGGCCGTTTCCTCACACGCCGCAACATAGCGGATGTCTTCAACGATCTGACTTTCCGCGAACGTTACGAAGAACTGCTGTCGCGCTCCGGGCGCGACATGTTGACGGGTGTTTCGGACCGTGCCCGCATGGAACTCGACGCGCCTTCCATCGTGCTTGACTGCGCCGAAAAGAGGCGGGCGATCAGTGTGCTTATCGTCGATATCGATCATTTCAAGACCGTCAACGACACCTTCGGTCATCTACAGGGCGATGAAATTCTGCGCGAATTCGCAGCCGTGCTGAAGCGGTCGGTCCAGCCACATGGTCATCTCTACCGTTTCGGCGGCGAGGAATTTGTGGCCCTGCTTCCGGCGATGTCGCATGAGGCCGCGCTCGCCTTCTCGGAAGGTCTGCGCGCCGCCGTGCTGGCGGGTCTGCGCCGGCCCGATGGAACGCCGTTGACCGTCAGTATCGGTGTTGCAACTGGTCTTGAGGACGGGCGGGTATTTATGGAACTTCTGTCGGAAGCCGACTCGCGGCTCTATGCGGCAAAAAATAACGGCCGTGATCAGGTCCACGGCCGTTACGGAATGTGGGTCGGCTGATACATTACCGCATCAGCCTCCATTAAATTGTCTCAGGCGGCCTGCGCCAGCTCTTCAACCTTGGCTTCGGCGGCAGCTACGGCCTTTTCGACTGCTTCCGGACCGAATGCCAGGCCTTCGACGTAGATGACTTCCACATCCGTCATGCCCATGAAGCCGAGAACGGTCTTGAGGTAGGGAACGGCATGGTTCATCGAAACGGCCGGGCCTTCGGAATAAACGCCGGCAGCGGCCAGAACGATGTAGACCTTCTTGCCGGTGGCAAGGCCGACCGGGCCGGTTTCGGTGTATTTGAAGGTCTGGCCGGCGCGCGCGACATTGTCGATCCAGGACTTCAGACCGGAATAAATGTTGAAATTGATGAGGCCGGTGCCGATGACGACGGTGTCGGCGGCCAGAAGCTCGGTTACCAGCTTGTCGGAATAATCGGCGGCAACCGCTTCTTCAGCCGTGCGTTGGTCGGGCGCCTTGCGGATGGCGGCGGTCTTGACGGTGTCGAGATGCGGGATCGGGTCAGCAGCGAGATCGCGGTGGACAAGGGTGTTGGAAGCCGACTTTGCCTTCAGCTTGCCCGCCAGTTCACCGGCGAACTTGTTGGAAACCGATTCGTCGCCACGCGGGCTGGAGGTGATGAGAAGAATGTTGGACATGGTCTTTCCTTGCATAAGCGATGAATTGACGGGCGCCTTGGGAGGGCGGGAGAGCACGATGCCCTTCCTTTGCCCCTATATGGAAAATTGTTGCCATCAAGAAAACTGTGATAATGTGGAAGCAATCTATCGATGAAATGGATGGTACATGGACGCGAACCCGACACTCGATCAATTGCAGGTGTTTTTGACGGTGGCCGAGACCGGCAGTTTTTCCGCCGCGTCACGGGCGCTCAATCGTGCGCAGTCGGTGATCAGCTACACCATCGCCAATCTTGAGGCGCAGCTTGAAGTGACACTGTTCGAGCGCAGCGGCGTGCGCCAGCCGAAGCTGACGGATGAAGGTCGCGCCATGCTGGAGGATGCAAGACGTATTGTCGCCGGCCTGCAGGAGATGCGCGCCCGCGCCAAGGGGCTGAAGCAGGGGCTTGAGGCGGAACTCTCGGTTGCCATCAGCACCATGGTGCCGGCTGAGGCTGTCGTGGCCGTGCTGCGGGATTTTCGCCAGCAGTTCCCCACCGTCACCCTCAGCCTCAATGTCGGCGAGCTGGGCATGGTCATGGAGATGGTGCTTTCCCGCAAGGCCGGCATCGGCATCGGCGGGGCGGTATTGCGCCAGGACGATGAACTCGTGATGGAAAAGGTCGGCCATTCCTTCATGTTGCCGGTGGTTGCGTCAGACCACCCGCTGGCGCAGATCGAGCGGCCGCTGGTTCTCTCTGATGTGCGTGAGGAAGTTCAACTCGTGGTGACGGATGCCTCGGGCCTGACCAAGGGACGGGATTTCAACGTGCTGTCCTACAAGACATGGCGCGTCAGTGACATCGCCACCAAATACCAGCTCATTAAGGGCGGTCTGGGCTGGGGCGGCCTGCCCGCATCGATCGTGCGGAACGACCTGGCCAATGGCGGCCTCAAAGCGCTTGAACTCGAGGCCTATGAGCAGGGCGAATATCCGCTCTTTGCGCTGCGGCGTGTCGATTCACCCGCCGGCCCCGCCGGCCAATGGCTCACCGAAGCATTTCAGCAGCGCCTGTCGGCCTGTCCGAAGCATAAGGATTTCAACGGGATGCTTGCTGCCCAAAAGCAGAGGACCATTGCTGTCGCCGCTGAGTGACATTGATTGAAGTCGCGACAATTACCTTTAGGCTGAGAAGGTGCCGCGCGTTTCTTCTCCCCGCCGGGGAGAAAAAGCAAGCGGCAGCCTCGGCGCTATGCCAGCAAGGCCAATTGACGTGGGTGGATCGCCTGCCTATACCTAAATTACGGTCAGCAGTTCACCGAGGCATCGCCGTCCCGTAAGGGAAGCTAAACCTGCATTTTTAAAGTTTGACAGCACTTATCCTGTGCCATGTCGGAAGACGGCGATCAGCGACACCTTTTCGGAATGGCACATGAGGGTAAGTCATGCCACGTTCGATCCTTTCCATTGATATCGCTGACCTGTCGACTTTCGCCAAATCCGTCCGTGAACAGATCGGCAGGCTGGACCGAAAGCCAAGCCATGTGGAGATGCTCAATCTGCTGAGCCGCGCTGCCGGGTTCCGAAATTTCCAGCATCTGCGCGCGTCAAGAAACCCATCCGCTGAAAGTGGGCAATCCCGACCTGAGATGCTTTCGGCCGCCAATGAGGGCAGGGTGCTGAAGACAGTTCGTGTCTTCGACGCTGCCGGCCGGATGATGCAATGGCCGGCCCGCCGCTCGCATCAGGAACTGTGCCTCTGGTATCTGTGGGCGAAAAGTCCCGCCCGGCAGAGCTTTTCAGAGCGCGAATTCAACAGCTTTCTGGATAGCCTGCACCTGTTCGGGGATGCAGCCATGCTGAGGCGCGACATGGTCGGCCTGAGGCTCATCCGCCGCAACCGCGATGGTAGCGATTATCGGCGTGTAGAGCAGAAGCCGCCATTGGAACTGCCGCTTCTGCTGCGAACGCTCGATGGGCGCGAATAGGAAAACGCCCTCCCGACGATAAGCCGCCGGGAGGGTACAGTCGTTAAAGAACCAGACGGAACTTCGCGAAACCTTCCGCGCCATCGCCGGCATCCTCGATTTTTGCGCCCTTGATATCGGTTGCATAGTGGCGGCCCTTGGGGCCGGTCTCGAAGATCGCCGTGGCATCGGCCACCGGTGCGAAAGACCAGTTGGCGTCTGCGGACGGATTGATGGTGCCTTGATCGATGATGTAGCGCACGATCACGTCGCGGTTGGTGTCGGGGGCCACGAAAATCACCTTGTCACCGGCGATATCGGGGAATTTGCCACCGCCGCTCGCACGGTAATTATTGGTGGCCACCACGAATTTCTGCTCGGGATCGATGGGCTTGCCTTCAAATTGCAGGTTGACGATGCGGTTGCTCTCCGGGTTGACCGCCTTGCCGTCCTTGTCGAATTTCGCCGGTTTGGAAATATCGATCTGGTAGGTAACACCGTCGATGACATCGAAATTATAGGACGGGAAGTCGGCGTTGAGCAGCGGCGCGTCCTTTGCGCCGGCCTCGACCGTATTGAACATGCCGGCCGACATTTCCAGCCAGTTCTTCACCTGCGCGCCGTTGATCAGCACCGCCTGCACCGTGTTGGGATAGAGATAGAGATCGGCGACGTTCTTGATGGCGATGTCACCGGCGGGGACATCGGTATAATAATCCGCGCCGCCGCGACCGCCGGACTTGAAGGGGGCTGCTGCCGAAAGCACGGGCAGATCCTTGTATTGCCCTTCCTTCAGCATGTCCTTGATATACCAGGTCTGGGCATTGGAGACGATCTGCACGGAAGGGTCGTCGGCTACCAGCGCGAAATAGGAATAGAGCGGTGCGGAGGTCTTGCCGACGGGACGGCGCACATAGGCGAGGGCCGCCTCGTGATCGGCCTTGGCGGCGGCGAGAACCTCTGGCTTGTCGGTGTAGTCGGCAACGACCTTGCGGCTGTCGTCACGATGATAGATCGGCCGGGCTTCGGAGGTGAAGTCGACGATCTTCCAGCTCTTGCCGTCCTTTTCGAGCAGCAGGTCGATCAGGCCCATATGCGAACCCCAGAAACCAGCCATCACGGCCGGTTTGCCCATCAGCGTGCCCTTCACCGCATCCGCACCCTCGATACCGTCCCAGGTCTTCGGACCGGGGAAAACAAGATGCTGGTGGCCGGTGAAGATGGCGTCGATGCCTTCCACGCCCGCCAGATAGAGCGAGGCGTTTTCCATGCGGTCGCTCTGGCCCTTGCCATCGATGCCGGAATGGGAAAGGGCGATGATGATATCGGCGCCTTCTTCCTTCATCACGGGCACCCAGGCTTTTGCCGCCTCGACGATGTCGCGCGTCTGGGCCTTGCCCTCGAGGTTCTTGGAATCCCACATCATGATCTGCGGCGGCACAAAGCCGATGATGCCGACCTTGACCGGGCTCGTCACGCCGCCGCCGTCGCGTATCTGCTTTTCCAGGATAACATAGGGCTTGAAGAACAGCTCGTCGTTTTTCGGATCGGAAGCAAGCTGGCCCTTGGTGAGATTGGCGCAGACATAAGGGAAACCGGCGCCCGCCAGCGTGTTCGACATATAGTCGAGACCGTAATTGAATTCGTGGTTGCCGAGCGTGCCGCAATCATACCCCAGCACGTTCATGGCGTTGATCACGGGGTGCTTGTCGCCGGCTTTCATGCCGCGCTCATAGGCGATATAGTCGCCGAGCGGATTGCCCTGCAGGAAGTCGCCATTATCCACCAGCATCGAATTGCCGGCCTCGGCGCGGATCTTGTCGATGATCGAGGCGGTGCGCGAAAGCCCCATCGTGTCGTTCGGCTTATCGGCGTAATAATCATAGGGAAAGACGTGAACATGGATATCGGTCGTTTCCATGATGCGCAGATGCGCCTGGTTGGTCGCCGCACGCGCAGCAAAAGGGTGCAGCATCACCAGCGCCGAGGAGGCTGCGATGCCGCCCAGCAGCGAACGCCGGGTAATGGGGTGGAGAGCGAGAAGCGACGACATGGGAACTCCTTCGGATGAAGCTTGCTCTGTCTTGAAAAATGACAGGGTAGAAGCAATCGCAGAGGAGTCCATCACCAAAATGACAGGGCCGTGACAGATGGGCCGGTTTTCAACCGTTTGATAAATTTTTTATCACGGCAGTGCGGCGCAGGTGTCGCCGCACTGGAGAATGCGCATTGCCGTGCTCTGGATCAGCGCGCGAGGGTTGGTCTCACTTCTTCGTGGAAGAAGCGAAAATAGGAGGATAGCTGCGCCAGCGTATTGGTGGAAAGCTTGAGCTGCAGGCCAAGGCGGTTCATGTGCTGCCACTGCACGACGCCCTCGATGAAGCCCAGATCTTCACTCTGCACCTTGACCCGGCTGCCCTTGGCAGCCGCGAAAGGCCCGTCCAGTTCGAGCGCCATTCCGGTGGCGGAGAGATCGACAACACGCCCTCTGGTCGACTGGCTGAAATAATGCACGGTCGCAAAAATCCTGGTTTTGCTGCGGGGCGCGGTCCGGGTCGCCATATTGAGGTTGTTTGTCATTTTGCTGCTCAAATGAATTGTTTCCGATACCTGCATCATGGCGCGGAAAACTTGAGAGCCGTTTAGTTCTTCTCTTAAAATTGCATGTAATTACCGATTATGCTGTGTCGATACGGCACTGATAGCAATTGTTGCGGGCGGAGCGCACGTGGACATAAGCGACATCCGAACGTTCCAGAAGTTGCTGCGCGCGTGACACGATTTCGTTTGTCGCCGTCACCGCGCCGGTGCCGTAGACGATGCGGTCATCGGCCCCATAACCGCGCACGATGTAATCCGGGCTGTCCAGCATCGGCGGAATGGTCTGCGTCTGCGGGTAGCGCTCACAGGCGTCGGCATGCAGAAACACCGGCCCCGTTTCCGCATAGGGCTGCAGCGAGGGAAAGGGCCGGTAGGCGAGGATCAGCATCGCGTCGCCTTCACCGATCTGGCGAAGGCAGTGGCGGCATGGCATACCTCCAGGAGAAACGGCGTTCTCCGGTGCATTGCCATAAGCGTCGGCGGCTCCTGCCCGGTAAGCTTCGGCTTCCTTAGCCGGCATTGCGGTGAAAACGAGATCGGTCATGTCGGGAACCTCCTATGTTGGGATCGGCGTTGCTTCTTTGCAGCTATGGTCCCGAAACGGATCGCTATCCACCCGATTCTTGACGGGCGATGCAACCGGCCCATTGCGTGACTCGTTAGCTTCGGGAATCAGTGACGCTCCTCGTTCCCGGAAGGTCTGATTTTATGTTCCGTCGTTTTCTGGCCGTCGTTCCACTGGCTTTCGTTTCGTTGACGGTTCCCGCTCAGGCCCAGATGGCGTCTGGCCTCGATGGCCTGTCCGACGAACAGCTTCAGCAGGCGGTCAATTTCGTCATCGGCAATGCGATTTTCTCGCTTTATCACGAGGGCGCGCGCATGCTGATCTCGGATTTCGGAACGGCGCAGACGGCAAGTTCCCAGGCCCCGGCGGATCAACTCGCAGGAACGCTTATCCTCCAGGCCAACGAGGAGTGGCTCGACACCGCGCTCGTCAATGCCACGGACAGCTGGTATCTGGCGCGTGAGGCGCAGACCCTGCCTGAGCATGAAGCCCCGGTCTTCTCTTTGCTGGTGCCAGACAGGAGCCGTGATCGCAAAATGGCCTGCCTGATGGTTGGCCGCGACAAGGACGGTTACGGCGATCTGGCCGCCATGATGGGGCTCAACAATGCCGAATTCGACAAATGCGCCGCCGCCTATCCGGGCGTTGCGTCGGCGTGGGAGAATTTTCTCGCGCCCCACCGCAGCCAGGCGCCTTCCAGATTCTCCATCAGCTACATGCCGCCGCGCGACCCGGAACTTGAACCATACGCCATCATGATCAAGGAATCCAAAGTTCTCGATCTCATCAGCCGCAGTTTTAGCAGCTATGGCCTGAAAGGGGACGTCAAGCTGACGGCCAAATCCTGCGGCCGTCCCGACGTCTTTTGGTCGGCGGAAAAGCGCGAGATCACCTATTGTTATGAACTCGGCAAGTTCCAGGCGGAACTGATTGCCGATCATCTGCAGAACACCGTCACGGAAGACAAAGGTGCTGTAGGCGGGAAAATACCGACGGCAGCCGTTAATCTGGAGCGGGAAATCTGAGGGCAGATTGTCGGCCGCTGGCGATCTGGCTTCCTGATATGGGAGGAAAGTGCCGTGCTGCTGCGCCGTAAAAAGTATCCCCACCAACATTGCGCAGCGGTTCCTGCGCTGACATTTCCCTCACCCCCTCATTCCTGTTGCTTGTCACGGCAATCTAGCTGACGCGCGTCTGCGCGGCGAGAGAGTCTTTTTCAGCCCAAGGACTTGGGCTGGCTGGACTCCTGTGACGAGCACAGGGATGAGGGAGCGGGGAACAGACACTCCTTATCGGAGAATGGCACGCGTTACTCTCAATGGCGCTACTCAATTGCGCAGCGATATCTCCAAAAGCTCGGTATCGGCAAGCGGCTCCACCCAGGCCTCATAGGTGCCGACGGGCGAAAAACCCATCATCTGGTAAAGCTGCAATGCGCGCGGATGGTCGAGCGTATTCGTGGTCACCGTCACCCGCTGCGGATTGTCCTGCCAGGCGGCGTAAAGCGCTTGCAGAAGGAACCATTTGCCGACGCCCGCGCCGATCGCCTCTTCCAGTAGACCGAAATAGGAAAGCTCGGTCACCTCGTCGCTCGCCCTGTTCAGTTCGAAGAAACCGGCGGGCGCACCGTTCATATAAAGAACCGTAACGCTGTTTTTCGGATCGCGCAGAATGGCGGAAAGCTCGGCGTCGCTCATGCGCATGCGTTTTTGCCAGTGCCAGCGTTTCCCCACCCGCCAGTAGAGATAGCGGTAGAAGTGCAGGGGGATATTGTTGACCCGCATCAGCGCCGTCTGGATGTTCACGGGGATCGGCAGGCTGACCTTCGGCGGCGTCGTCATTTCGAGCTGCGTCACATGCGCCTTCAGCGGTCCGTGCGACAATGTGGGGATTGCATCCGCCGGACCGGTCACCACCGGCGTATCCTGCAATCCGCCCCATTCCGACCATGAGCCGTCATAAAGCGAATTATCCTTATGGCCGAGCGATTCCAGGGCTAGGGTGATGACAGCGGCGGTGACGCCCGAGCCGCAGCTCGTCACCACCGGCTTGGAAAGATCGATACCGGCATCGGTGACCATCTTGCGGATGGCGGTCAAATCCTTGAAGTGGCCGTTTTCGGAAAAGGCCGTTGCGGGCAGGCTGCGCGCGCCGGGCATGTGGCCGGAGCGCATGCCAGCACGCGGCTCGGCCTCGTCGCCGGTAAAGCGTCCGGCGCCGCGAGCGTCGGCAATCTGTTTTTCACCGCTTTCGACGATGCCGCGCATGGCGCCCAGCGACGTCACTCGCTTTTCGTTGAAGTCAGGCGTAAAGGTCGCCGGCTCGATTTCCGGCGTGCCGGTTTCGAGCGGCCGCCCTTCGCGTTTCCAGCCGTCGAGGCCGCCATCCAGCACATAGGCTTTGCGCACGCCCATCACCCGCAACATCCACCACACACGCGGCGCGGAAAAGAAGCCGGGACCGTCATAAACCACGATCGTATCGGTGTCGCTGAGCCCGAGCGAACCGGCCTGTTCCGCAAAGAATTCCGGCGAGGGCAGGGAGTGCGGCAGGCCGGTGGTGTGATCGGCGATCTTGTCCTGATCGAAAAAGACCGCACCGGGCAGATGGCCGGCTGCGAATTCTTCCACACCGTTGCGTTTGTGCGCCGGCAGATACCATGAGGCATCAACGAGACGAAACCCGGTCGTGCCGAGCTGCTTTTCCACCCAGTCCGACGAAACGACGAAACGGCTCTTATCCGTGCTCACGATGTCTCTCCTGATTTCAGGCAGCAGCTTCAGGCGCGCCGAAACGAATGCGGAACCGCCTGTTCTCCTTGCCCTTCTTTTCTATCTTGGCAATGTGAATATCGCCCACTTCCTGCGTTTCGGAAACATGGGTGCCGCCGCAGGGCTGGCTGTCGATACTGGAATTTTCGCCGATGCAGACGAGGCTGACCCGGCCAAGACCCATTGGCGGGCGCACATTCTTGGATTTGACGATGCCCGGATTGGCGGCAAGCTCCTCGTCGGTGATCCATTGCAGGAAGACGGGGTGGTTGGCTTTCACCAGCTCCATCAGCTTTGCGGTCACCTCGTCCTTGTCGATGGTTTCCGACATGTCGAAATCGACACGCGATTCATCCTCGCCGACCGCCGCACCGGTGATCGGCCATTGGCAGACGACGGAGAGCAGGTGGCAGGCGGTGTGCATGCGCATCAGCTTGTAACGACGCGGCCAGTCCACATGCAGCGTCAGTTTTTCGCCGACCTTGGGTGAAGGTTGGCCTTCGAGCGGCACATGGACGATCACGCTCTTGTCGGCACCGTTTCTGGTGATGCCGAGTTCGATGCGCGACCCATCGGCCCGCTCGAGAAAGCCGCTATCGCCCGGCTGGCCGCCGGAGGTGGCGTAAAAGCAGGTCTGGTCTAGCTCTATGCCGCCATCCTCATGCACCGCCGTGACGATCGCTTCTGCGGTGGAAAGATAAAAATCGTCACGGAACAGGGCATTCACAGGCATTTCGGCATTTCCTTAAACGGTTTCGTAGGGAACCGGAATCTCGCTCTTGGTCGCCAGCCACTGCGGCACGGGAAGCCCCTTTGAGCGCAGGAAATCCGGATTGAAGAGCTTCGACTGATAACGATTGCCGTAGTCGCAAAGTATCGTCACGATTGTATGCCCCGGACCGAGCTCGCGGGCAAGGCGGATTGCACCGGCAATGTTGATGCCCGAAGAACCGCCGAGGCAAAGGCCTTCTTTCGTGACCAGATCAAAGAGAATGGGCAAGGCTTCCGCGTCTGCAATTCGATAGGAAAAGTCCGGGGCGAAACCTTCCAGATTGGCGGTGATGCGGCCCTGGCCGATCCCTTCCGTGATGGAAGAACCTTCGGATTTCAGGACGCCGTGCTTGTAGAATTCGTAGAGGGCGGCACCTTCAGGATCGGCAAGACCGATCTTGATGTCGGGATTGAAATCGCGCAGGCCATCGGCCACGCCCGCAAGCGTCCCGCCGGAACCGACTGCGCAGATGAAGCCATCCACCTTGCCGTCTGTCTGGTCCCAGATTTCCGGGGCCGTCGTCTCAATATGCGCCTGGCGGTTGGCGATATTATCGAACTGGTTGGCCCAGATCGCGCCGTTCTCATCCGTTGCGGCAAGCTGTTTTGCCAGCCGGCCTGAAACCTTCACGTAATTGTTCGGGTTGGAATAGGGTGCTGCCGGAACCTCGACCAGCTTGGCGCCGAGAAGTTTCAGCGCATCTTTCTTTTCCTGGCTCTGCGTCTCGGGAATGACGATGACGGTCTTGTAGCCAAGCGCATTGGCGACCAGCGACAGGCCGATGCCGGTATTGCCGGCCGTCCCTTCCACGATGGTGCCGCCTGGGCGCAACTGTCCGCGCCGTTCGGCGTCGCGGATGATGTAGAGCGCGGCGCGATCCTTCACCGACTGGCCGGGATTGAGGAATTCCGCCTTGCCGAGGATTTCACACCCCGTTGCTTCAGAGGCAGCTTTCAGGCGGATGAGCGGCGTGTTGCCGATAGCACTGAGCGCAGAGGGATGAATGGTCATGATCGAGCCTTCTTGTCTGAGCGGAAATTAGGTGCCGTTATGTCCCGTTACAACCGCTTCAAGACAAGAAATTATCTTCCCGGCTTTGGCTTAGCCACGCAAAATTTTGCCGATACCCAGTTTTATGTGGCCTTCTTCACTGCGGCGTAGGCGGCGAGCGCTCTTTCGCGCGCCTTTGCGTGGTCGACGATCGGCAGCGGATAGATCTTGCCGAGTTCGATGCCCGCCTTTTTCAGCACATCCTTCGGCGCTTCGAACGGCTTGTGGATGTATTTCCGCTCGAGCTTTTCAAGCTCAGGCACGAAGCGGCGTACATAATCCCCGTCGCCGTCGAATTTCTCTCCCTGCAATATGGGGTTGAAGATGCGGAAGAACGGCGAGGCATCCGCCCCCGAGCCCGCCACCCATTGCCAGTTGGCGGCATTGGACGCCGGGTCGGCATCGACAAGCGTATCGCGAAACCATTTCTCGCCCTTGCGCCAGTCGATCAGCAGATGTTTGATGAGGAAGGATGCCACGATCATGCGCACCCGGTTGTGCATGATGCCGTGTTGCCACAATTGTCGCATGCCGGCATCGACAATCGGGTAACCCGTCATGCCGCGCGTCCAGGCCGTGAAGGACGTCTCATCATCCCGCCAGGGAAAGGCGTCGAAACTGTCGTTCCAGTTCTTTTCGTCCAGTTCCGGGAAATGGAACAGCAGGTGGTAGCAGAATTCCCGCCAGACGATTTCCTTGCGGAAACGGCTGATATCATTGGAGGCAATATGCCGCGAAAGCCCTTTCGTGGCGTGCCAGACGGCCGCCGGCGATATCTCGCCCGCGGCAAGATGCGGTGAAAGCAGCGACGTCGCGGGTTTTGCTGGAAAATCCCGGCCTTCTTCATAACCTTTCAGGGCACCATCGATGAAATCATCGAGTTTTTCCTGCGCACCGTTTTCACCGGGGGTCCAGATGTCACTGAAATCCTTTGCCCAGTCCGGCGTGGTGGGCAGCAGCTTCCAGTCGGCGAGTTTTTCGGACTTCGGCCAGACCTTGGGCGCCTTCAGGCTCTTTGGCGCATCCGCTGGCGCGTGTGGCTCTTCGCCGCCCTCCAGCGCCCGCCAGAAGGGCGTATAGACCCGGTAAGGCCCGCCGGATTTCGTCTGCAGCCGTGATGGCTCGTGCAGGAGATGCCCGGAAAAGCTGCGGACGGTCAGCCCGTCGTCGCGTAGCTTCTGTTTGAGCGCCTTGTCCGTGGCCATGCCGGCCGGATCATATCGGCGGTTCCAGAATATCGCGTCGGCGCCGGTTTCGGATATTAGCGCGCGCAACGTCTTTTCGGCCTCGCCGCTTAAAAGCAGAAGACGGCTGCCGGTTTTTTCCAGTGCGGCGGAAAGCGAGGCGACCGAATGATGAAGCCACCATTCCTGTGCGCCGCCCAGCGGGCCACATGATTCTTCCCTGATATAGACGGGGATGACCGGCCCCCCGTGCTCCACGGCGGCAAGCAAGGCGAGATTGTCCGAAAGGCGCAAGTCCTTGCGGAACCAGACGATTGCGGGGGAGACTGTTGTTGACATGAAGGGTCCCGGTTCACTTCCGCTTGAACGAGTGTTGAACCGCTTTGTTCCGCAAATCGGCTACAATGAAAAGATGGGGGCGCACGGTTTCTAGGGGGTTATTTTTTCGCCCTTGAAACCGCTGATAAAGGGAACCAACTGGAGGAGCCGGCGTTTGTCGCGGGTTAATAGAGCATGGAAGTGCAATCAATGTTGCTGAATGACGTTAAGTGGGAAAAGCCCGTTACCATCTCTCTTGAAAACGGCGCTCCCCGGATTTTCAACGGCGTTTACGACGCTTTCGATTTTCTCCAGCATGAATGGCCCAAACGGGGCGACAAGGTACATGAACAGGCGCTGCGCCTGTGCCGCGCCTCGCTGATGGGCGACGTAGCGGGAGAAATCGCCCGCACGGCCTTCGTCGCCGCCAGTCGGCAGGCGCAGTGCCTGGTGGAAGAGCCGGACAAAATCGCATCCTGAACGGATTTTCGGAACTGACGTGTAAAAGGCCACCCGCCAAAAACGGGTGGCCTTGTGTGTTGAGAGGGTGGGAACGGGGTTGTTTCGAATGTGGGATATGGCATCGTGCATACGAAAAGGCGAATGAGTGACGGCGATGAGCAACCACCACGGTTATATTGTTTTTCCCACGGCCCTCGGCCATTGCGGCCTGGCATGGGCGGGGCATGGTATCGCGCGTCTGCAATTGCCCGGCCCTGATGCCGGCGAGACAGAAAAGCTTCTCCTGAAGCGCCTGCCGTCCGCCTCTCTCGCTGTTCCGGAAACACGCACGCGTGAGGTGGTTGCAATGATCACCCGTTATTTTGGCGGCGAGGAAATCGATTTTACCACAGTCGAACTCGATCTCGCCGGGCAGGATCGTTTTTTCCTCGATGTTTACGCCGTTGCGCGGCAGATCGGCTGGGGCAACACGACGACCTATGGCGGCATCGTAAAGACGCTTGGTCTTGGTATGGAAAAGGCCCGCGATGTCGGTCAGGCCATGGCGAAAAATCCGGTGCCGCTGATCATTCCCTGTCACCGGGTGCTTGCCGCCGGCGGCAGGCTTGGCGGCTTCTCTGCGCCGGGTGGAACCACCACCAAATTGCGTATGCTGGATCTCGAAAATGCCGGCCGCAGCCGGGCCGATGAGGCGCAAGGCAGCCTGTTTTGAAGCAATGACAGATGAGCGCGCATGAATAGGCGTCTGATTTCTGCCCATTTCTCGTCAAATTGTCGCTAAATTGTCACAATACACGGGCGCCCTCTAACATAAGGGCGAAACGTTTGAAAGTATCCGCGTTAATTCTATCGGTTGCCTTGTCTTTTACAGTCGTTGCATCGGCCTCCGCCGGCATGCTGAACCAGGCAGAAAAATACACCGGGCTGCATGAGTCCAAAAATAACAAGAGCCTCAAGAACATTCTTGGCGCAAATCCACGTAGTACCCCTTGGTGCGGCCTTTTCCTGCATGCCGTCGCCAGCAAGGTCGGGCGGAAATCTCCAAAATCCTATGGGTTTGCGAAG
The DNA here is from genome assembly GCF_027956555.1 of Agrobacterium sp. ST15.16.055. NCBI lineage: Bacteria > Pseudomonadati > Pseudomonadota > Alphaproteobacteria > Hyphomicrobiales > Rhizobiaceae > Agrobacterium > Agrobacterium sp. ST15.16.055. The sequence continues at coordinate 48,136 of NZ_JAQKGN010000019.1, read as the reverse complement.
TCCTGGAGATCCTTCGGCTATGCCGTGCCTGTCAGTCAGGCCAAGCCGGGCGATGTCGTTGTCATTCGCAACGGCCGTGGTTACCATGCCGGAATATTGAAAAGCATGAGCGGCAAGACGGCCAAGATTCTCGGCGGTAACCAGTCCGGCCGGGTGCAGGTGTCGAACTTCAATCGCAAGGCCATCGTTTCGGTCCGCCGATAAATCTCCTTGCATTTTTTGATAAAGGCGGGCTTTGACCCGCCTTTTCCTTTTTCAGGTCTAAGGCTGCTCTCTTGTGCCTGGTGCCGCGTCTCGCTGATCGTCGTCTTCCAGGTCGGTCGCCACGATAAAGGCGTCCTCATGCTGCCGCGCCGCCTGCCTGCGCGCGCGAAGGCTGATCGATTCATCCGGATAGATTTCACTGTCTTTAGACTTCAGATCGCTGTCGGTTTCAAAATCCGCCACGTCCTTTTGTCGAATATCGAGAGGTTCGGGACTTTTATGCCTGGCGCCGGTCATCGGAATTCTCCTGTTGTTATCGTGGAGCAAACGATCGGCCGCCGGGGCGGTTCCTTCGATGATCGCGAAATCCGCATCTACGGCTTTCGAAGGCGGAACAAATTCTAGCTTTTTCGGGTTTTCCATGGGCAGAATAAAGCCGGTGCCACGAAAAGAGGGAGGCCGTTATGGACCATGATCACGAAGCCGAAATCCGGGAAAGAGCCCGCGCAATATGGGAGAAAGAGGGAAGGCCGGAGGGTCATCACGAACGGCACTGGATGGAAGCGGAGCAGGAAGTCTCCAACAATGCCGGCAAGGCGAAATCTGCCAGCAAAAGCGGCGCAAAAAAATCCCCCACCGCTAAAACGCCGGCAAAGAAAACGAAGTCACCGGCTGTAAAGTCGCTTCAGAAAGAGCAGACGGCATCTCAGATGGACAAGGACGATGATTTGACCGAAAGCCTTGAAGAAAGTTTCCCTGCGAGCGATCCGCCAGCGCTTACCACGACAACCCGGGCAACCAAACGCGCACCGAAAAAAGCCTGAAGCCTTCAGGTATAAAACGCGATGCGTCTATCCGGCCGGGCGGAAAGCCATTTTAAGCTCTACATTATATGTTTTGAGAGAAAATGGCTCCCCGGGCCGGATAAATTTGAGCAACTTTAACGACCATAACGAAAACTATCCGTCAAGAAAGTACTTATCTTTCAGATGGATGCTTGACCATTTTGCCCATAGCGCTGAATATTAGCGCACACCCCAATAGCGGGGAAATTGTGGGGAAAGAAAATGGGGAGCCATACTAAGAACGTTCTAACCGTCAAAACGATCGCGGCGAGCAAGTCAACGAAGCTGCGCGACGGAGGAGGTTTGTATCTAGTCTCGAAAGGTACAGGCCGCTATTGGATTTTCAATTACACCTTCGCCGGCCTGCGCCGCGAGATGGGTCTTGGGCCGCTCCACACCGTCGGCCTGGCTGATGCAAGGGACAAGGCTGAGGCGGCGCGCCGGATGGTTCGCTCTGGTATCGATCCGCTCGCAGCCAAGCGCGAAGCCGAGGAAGTTTCACTGAAAGCAGTGACGTTCGGGGCATACGCCGACGCTTTTATCGATGCTGCGGTTAAGGCCGGTCGTTGGCGAGGCGCCAAGACAGAAGCCAGGTGGCGAAACCTTCTCACAAAACATGCGAGCCCGATACGGCCCAAGACGCTCGCGGCTATCCGCGTGCGGGACGTCGTCCAGGTGCTAGAGCCAATATGGGGCGATAAGCAAGAAACCGCTGAGAAGCTTCGTGAAGCAATTGAGCGTGTTCTCGATGCGGCGAAGGTTGAGGGTCACCGATCTGGCGACAATCCGGCAGCCTGGAAAGGCACGCTTGAGCACGTGCTACATAAACCCAACGAGCTTTCTAATCGCAATCATCATGCATCCCTGACTCATGCCGACGCGTCTGCATTCATGAAGAAGCTGGCTGAAGTGAGGGGTGTCGGCGCTCGAGCATTGGAGTTCACGATACTTACGGCAGCGCGATCTGGGGAGACGCGCGGTGCGGTCTGGGATGAGTTCGACCTTGATGCGAAGATATGGACTGTGCCGGCCGTGCGAATGAAGGGAGGCAAGTTGCATCGCGTGCCACTTTCGGAAAAAGCCGTTACGCTTCTGAAGGCGATGAAAGCTCAAGCTGTGAACGATCTCGTATTTCCTGGCGTGCGAGACAAGCGGCCTCTCTCAGACATGACGCTGGCTAAAGCACTAAAAGCCGCGGGGGCAGGGGCTTACACAGTACATGGCTTCCGAAGCACATTCCGCGATTGGGCAACCGAGGTCGCTCACGCGCCTAGGGAAATTGCAGAAGCTGCCCTTGCCCATGCTGTAGGAGATGTTGTGGAAAGGTCGTATGCGCGATCGGACGCCCTTGAGCGACGGCGCGCATTAATGGGGCAGTGGGCAGATTATCTTTACAAATCTTCGGCTACCGCTTCCCCTACGAACCCGACCGTAATCTGACTGAATTCCACCGTCCGACGGAGATCTGTGGAACCAGAAGCTGCGGGGCCGAACTCAAACGTGTTGGATCTGCCTTCCTTCACAAGAGTTATGGTCGCCCGAGGTTCCGGGCCAAACATTTTCACGCGGAGAGACATGTGCCCCGGAGCATCCTCGTGCGAACTGAATGCCGCTCGTTCTTTTGGGACTGATTCCAACATGTTGGCTAGCGCTTCCCCAAACGTGGATCCCAACGCATCAGCAGATATGTGCACTGTTTCCGCGACGCGACTAGGCGGAAGGCCACGGTAAGCTGTCACTATGCTGACTGCATCTTTGGGGTTGGCATCCCATGCGGTAGCAATGATCATGTTGGCAGCGTCCTGGTATGTCATCGAAGTGCTTCCGCGACCTCGCAACGCCCTGGTGCGATACCCTGCTTCCGCGAGGTATCGGTCGATAACTGTCACCGTCTCGATCGACGCCCCTATAGTGTCAGCCACCAATTCAATCAACTGTTTCTGCGATACCATCCAAGCTCTCCTTTGCGCCGTTTTTGCATATTTCATTAATGCGCGCAATACGGTATTGACTTTTATGTCAATAATGCGCATATTACATTAATAGAATGTTTTTGACCGAGAAGGGGGAACCATGAAGCACCAAAATGATAATGCACCAGCGCTCATTTCATTGAATGATGCGTGCAAAATGACATCCATGTCGCGGACAATGCTCAATCGCTATCGCTCTGAGGGGCGATTCCCCGTTGCGGTGGAATTGGGAGAACGCCGCGTGGCTTTCGTTCGCAGTGAAGTCACCGCGTGGGTACAAGCTAAGATCGACGCACGGGCGAGGGCGGCAGCATGAGCGACCAGTCAGCAAAGCTCGCCGCGTTCCTGTCCAAGGTGGGCCCCGATGCGGATCTCGCAGCCATGAAAACCGAGATCGCTGCGCTGTTCCCAGGCATCACGAAGGAGGAGTGGATGCGCGGATTTGCCATCCACGATGAATGCGTCATTCTTGATGCGGCAGAAACTTCAGGCCACGCCATCTCATTGAGTAACGAGATGGCAGCTATCGGTTGGCCGATCTAACGGCCGCCTAAACCAACCCCAAAATCATCATCAACTGCAACGTCCGGCGCTGCCGGCGAGAGGAGAACTATGATCTACGACATCGCCTCCATACCGACGCGGTATAACCATGTTCAGTTTCGATCGCGCCTTGAAGCTCGATGGGCCGCATTCTTCGACATTGTGGGGTGGAAATGGGATTACGAACCCCTAGACCTTCGTGGATGGACGCCGGATTTTCTAATCAGGGGGAAGGTTCCAGCGCTTGTCGAGGTTAAGCCCGTGCATTTCGCTGGTTTCGAACGGGTGGCAATGAACCAGGCGAAGGTGGCGGCAGAGAAGGCATTCAAGACGGCAAAATCGTTCCGTACCACCCCGGGCCATCAACCGTTTGAAATAATGGTGCTTGGCGCGGGACCTTTTATTAGTGAGAGCGCGTGGGCGCTGGGTGTGCTGGCTCTGGAACGGCAGCTGTCCGGCGTTGATATTGCCGACCTGCACAGTGGCTACGGACCTCGTGTCTTTGATTACGCAGCAAGATCGGGAAGCTTCCAATATCGCGTTGGCGGGCAGCACGATGGTGACCACCACATCAAACGGGTTGGCGATGATCGTCCTGTCGATCTTTGGAAGGAGGCAGGAAATAAGGTCCAATGGCATGCTCACCGATTGCGGGAGGTGGCTGCGTGACCGGCCTGTCGATCCAGTCCATCGAACCGGTCGAAAGGCCGGCTTCGTTTCCAGGCGCTGCCCGGACAATTGCGAAATTCACGGTCGAGCTCGACGGCGTCAGATTGTTCGGCTTGTTGCTGCGTGAATCGCCCGACGGATCACGCAGAATCGTCGCTCCAAACATCGCCGGTCGCCACTCAGTGACTTTCCGCCGCGATATCGCAGAGCAAATCACAGTAGCCGCATCGAACGCGCTTGGGGGCCGAATTGCCGAAACTGCCGAAAATCCAAATCGCTGATACTACGCCTTCATTCGATGAGGTCGCAGTTCGCGAGCACGTCATGATGCTCCATCAACTGGCGTCCGGTCTATCTGGAAAGTTTGTCGTCTCCACGTTCTTCGCGAATCCCACCGGGGAAGACAAGGCTGGTGGCGTCATCAGTCACCACGTAGTCGGTGACGTCGAAGGAACGATAGACGCTGTGATGGCGCACGCTGAAACGCCTAACGCGAATACCTACATTTGCCCGAATCTAATGAGGCCGACACTTGAGCGAGGCAAGAAGGGGGGCGAGAGCGACGTTATTGCAGTCCTGGCACTCGTAGCTGACCTGGATGATGACACGGGCCGTTCCGGCACAATGCCGACCGACCCGAACTACGTCGTAGAAAGCTCTCCCGGTAACTATCAATGTTTTGTGCTTCTCGATTCGCCGTTATCTGTTGCTGACGCAAAGCCTCTGGCTCGGTCGCTAAAGGTCGCCGCGAATGCAGATCACTGTACCGTCGACATGGCCCATGTTTGGCGCGTGCCAGGGACTTTGAACTGGCCGAACGCTAAGAAACTTGCCCGCGGGCGCCCCTCAAATCCAGCCCCTGTGGCTATCGCAGAGCTATGGGACGGCGAGGTAACAAAAGTCGAAGGCCTTCGCATCGCGCTTCAAGCGTGGTCGACGACGGAAACTTCATCATCGACTGTAACCATAGGCGAGCTGCCGAAGGCGTCCGATGTTGAAGTGAGTGAGACGTCTGCGGAAATGCTGGCCGCTGATGACGTCGGCGATCGTTCGGCACACGCCGCCAAGGTGGTAGAGCAATTGGCATTTGACGGCCTGGCGGCTGAGCAAGCGTGCGCGGCATTCCTGGCAGCTACCGGTGATTGGTTCGCCCGCTACGAAGGAAAAGACGCAGCGGCGGATTTTGCCCGACTTTGGGGAAAATTCGGTGCTCACCATGCAGAGGAGCGTAGGGCGGGAGCCGCGGCGGTTGCGGGTTTGGTGGCCAAGCGGACGGGAAAAGACCTCGTTGCCGCGAACGACAACGTGCCGAACGGCCCGACTTTTAGCATATTTGATTGGACCGTCGACCGCTTCAAAGGCGAGCCGCCGCAAGTTGAGTATCTCGTCGATGGTGTTATGCCTACAGGTGTGCCCGGAATGGTGTCGGCCATGGGCGACACCGGCAAATCCTACGCGATGCTGGAGCTACATCGGCGCGTCTCTTTTGGGTCGAGCATCTACGACAGTCCAATATTCGGCGGCAAGGTATTGGCGCGCGGCACATCGGTCATGATCACATCCGAGGATGACGCTGGAGAAGTTCATCGGCGCATCGCCGCTTTAGACCATAAGGAACACAGGTTTACGGAACTCGGTCGGAAGATGATCGTCGTGCCGCTTCCATCCGCCGGCGGCGCGCAGGCGTTTTGGAAGGATGACAAAAAGAAGGGGCTGCAAGAGACGGACAACTATCGGAGGATCTGCGATCAACTATTGGAAATCGATGATCTCCGGCTGGTGACATTTGATCCTTTGGCCAGCTTCGCGCATCTCCCACTCAACGAGGATCCTGCCGCAGGGCAGTTCGTTTGCTCGTCCATGTCCCGGCTTGCTACGGAGACGGGCGCAACGGTTTTGGTCGCGCACCACATGCGTAAAACGCAAAAACCTATCGAAACGCTGGGAGATGCGCGCGACAGCATTCGCGGCAGCACGGCCTTGGTTGACGGCCTTCGCCTGGCATACGCTATGTGGCCAGCGGAGGAGGTGAGGGCGCGGAAGGTCTGTAAAACAGTCGGCGTCGACTTCATGCCTGGAAAGGTCGTGTTGGGCGGCGTTGTGAAAGCAAACGGCGCCGCTCGGCGCGTCATCTCAACATATGTGCGAAATGACCATGGGCTGCTCGTCGACAAGACGGCGATGCTTGGCTCGGCGACGCCGCCCACCGGTGACCTAATCGGTGCCCTTGTCGTGACGATCGAAGCGGCAGCAAATGCCGGCGCGCCATTCACAAAGACAGGCGGAAGTGGCGTCTTCGAGATGCGTGAACGACTTCCAGACGAGTTGAAGGCTCTGTCGAAATCACGGCTTCACGGCCTAGTTGACGACGCCCTCGGCAAGGGCATGCTTGTCAGGGCGGCAGCGAAGGGCGAGAAGATCGCAAAGTGGCTTGATGTGCCGGGCGGATATTTCGCGACTGGGCTGGGTTCGTTCACAACCGGGGCAGTGCGGATTTGAAAGGAGAGGGTGGTCGAGAGGCCGCCCTTTCTCCTATGCTGGTCGGACGCCAGCGGCGATCTGTTTCGCCTTCACTGCCGCAATTTTTGCCGGGCGAACGAACAGTCGGTCTAGAAGATCAAGGGTAAGATCCTCGAGCGCCTCGGCCTCGTCCTTCGTGTATGGGTCAACTTCGTGCGTCGCATCGTTTCCGTCGAGGGCGGCGACGTCGGCTAATTCGACAATGTCTTTTTCGAGGATACCCATCTCGCCCAATGCTTTGATGCGAGGACGGAGAGCTTGCGCAGGCTGTTTTTTGGCCAATCGTTCGTCGTGCGTGTAGATATGCTTCGAGGCGACATCAAGCGTCTTCCGATACATTGCACCCGCGGCTTCGTACCACGTCATCTGGCGACATTCATTAGCCTCTCGAAAAAGACTGGCGATGCGCTCGGGAATGTATTCGCTCAGCTCCAGCGCCGTAGTTGCAATCCTAACTGCTGACTTTCCTACGCACAGATCCGGCAACTCGCCGCCATAAGCACTCGGTTTGTTTCCTGTGCCACTCATGTCAGCTTTGTAGACCGAAATGAGAGAGCAGACAGAGCACCTAGCCGAAACTTCCCAGAGATCACTTTTCGCATCGTGGCTCTCACCAACCTGGAAGTGCTGCGATCCTCTAACACCACATCTTACACAAGTCCTAACGAAAAAACCCATTATTGCGATCCTAAATTTTACGGTTGCGTGCAGTATTGAATCTGTCGCGCAAACTAGAAGTCGATATCGTCGGGGATCGGGTTCACCGGCGAGTAAACCCCGGATTCAGTCAATCGCTTTGCTATCAGGATATCGTCCCAGTTGAAGCAATCCTGATAGATCGGCGGATTGTCTACGTCATACCAATTCGAGTGCTTCTTCAATTTCAGCTCTCTGTCTATGATGTAGGGGTCGTCCTGAAATTCACACCCCGAAAAATCGCAACGTTCAAATCGATGCTTATCCACGGTCACCATGAATTCGTCGACAGTTCTGACCTTACAGAACTTGAATAAGCACGTGTCAAAAAGTCCCTTATTATGAGGAACTTCGATACCATGAACTCCAGCATCCTGAACCGAGAAGCGATCTTTCTCGATGATCGCTAAAGCGGACCGAGTAATTATCCCCCCAACGTAGAACTGATGGAGGAAGCCGCTGACGCCGACCCAGCGAAATTGTTTGGTAGGGGACGAAAATTTCGTGCGAATTGAACTCTTCATTCCCGACGCTGATGCTCTTTCAATCACTGCTCTTGCGAAGGAGATCACCGCATTCGAAGAATAATGCCGTGCTGCCTCCTCAGTCATTTCATTGTGGATGGAGCTATAGAAGTTGGCGGCCACATCGAGCGCCTGCGGCGAAAACCGTCTTTTGGGCTCGTTTATTACCACCTCAAGGCTCGCGAGGCCCGCTAATTGGTCATGTGGTTTGGAGTGGTCTCCAAGAAGCTTAGCGCCCTCTTGCAGCAACTTTGCGTAATTCGCATCGTCATTGGCATCATTCTGCGCCTTTTGCTGGTCGGCTTGCCTGGCGCTGACCAGTCCTCGCCATGCTATTGTAGAAAAAGTCACAAGTGCGAGATAGACGGTTGCGAACGGGACCACGATGTCAATTCGTTGTTTTGCTACCGCGAGATCATTCGGCGTTAATACCCAGGTGGCCACGAAAACGAACAGCACCAATCCGACAACGACAGAAGCAACAGCCAGTGAAAACCAGTTGTTCTCCGAGACGGTCGACCATTCGTTACTCTTCTCGTCTGGCGGCATAGCGGTTCCGGTTGATTCACACGTAATCTTGCTAGCGATGATAGCAAACGCGTTCGGAAGATGTAGCCGGATCGCCTCCGCCCTCCACAACAAAAACCCGTTCCCGGAAATTTCAGAAATGCCCGTTCCCATGGAAACGGGAACGGTAAGCTATTGATATCATTGAAAAACACGTTCCCATTCCTGGCGTTTCCAGCGCTTCCGGAAATGGCGTAACTATATGAATTCATTGACGTTCCCGCGTTCCCGGTCTCTACCCCTCCTACGGAGGGGAGGCGTCTGGGAACGCCATCCCCCGTAGAAGGATTAGAAACGAGCGCGACCTCGGTTCACTTGTCCTTTGCTTTTTCTCGATTGAGATACCAACCGAGCAGCACGGGTACGAGCGCCAAGACAAAGGGGTGAGCGAAAAATGCACTGATAGCTTCGGAGAATTCAGAATAGGACATTGCTGCCACCGCCTCTTGGGAAAGGTGTGAAGACCGATGTTGCTCAAGGCAGGTCTCCTGGCTCACGGATCACAGCATCAATTCCGGCCTTCCCAAAGCTTGCACTCTAGTGACCCAAATCGGAATTGCGCTCACCGCTTACAGTTGCGGGGGCAGCTTCGGCACTGCGCTAAGGCGCTCACCGAATTCCCGTCTTAGCTCCCGATCCTTGCGAATCGGAAGAACCTCGAACAGGTGATAGGAAAGGTGCGTCGCATCGATTGTCAATCATCGTGTCTCTTCAGCCGTAGCAACGTGCACCGGGCAAAAGGGCAGTAGTGGTACAACCCGGAACCGACATCACCCCATCCGCATTTTCGCAGATGAGGAGAACGCAGATGCCAGACAATGAAACGCAGCCATACACCGTCGAGCAACTGCAACAGGAATACTCGGTCAGTCTGCCAAAGGCTGTCGAGGTGATGGAACAGTTCCGAGGTGACCGGTCAAAAATAGACAAGTTCATGAAGCGGTGTCCGCACCGCGACGAGAACGAGCGCCAATGACAGAGGTCTGCGCTTAGCCGGTTTTTTGCGGCTCCGGTCTTGAACCCGGATTTGCTCCCACCAATATTTTTCGTGCTTCTTGTTCTGTTTGGATTGGAGGTAAGAAATGAACAGTCAAGACGTTTTGTTTCGAGCACCAGTTCGCGTCCGGTTACAGTGCGGACTCGAGAGAACATTCTTCAGCGTATATGATGCACTGGATTTTTTGGAAGCAGAGTGGCCGCTCCGACGCGGAGATCGTTACAAGAGGGCAGTTAACCGATGCAGGGCGGCTCTGGAATGGGCGGTGCCCTCCGAGGTCGCTCGTGAGGCTTTCATTTCGGCATGTCTTGAAGCCGGCATGCCGATGGTGTCAGCAAGTCCGGCGCCAATGCGCGAACACAGCCTTCACGCCACTGGATAGCAACACAGCCCCGCGGAAAGCGGGGCTTTTTTTTACGCCCAAAAATATTTCGCAAATCGACTGGCCGTTTTCGGCGCGTCCTCGGAAAGTATGTGTGTGGTTCACGTCGTGGCGCCTTTTTCTGTAGGCGTGGATCACAGAACCCGCCCCAAAACACTATATATATTTGCGCTGTGTGGAGCGCATCCTAATCATCGGAGGCTTCATGATCAGAACTCGCATCCAGAACATAGGTGGCCCATTTCCAGGCGCCGGATCGGCGCCGACGATGGTTCGCGACAAATGGCTGCCAAAGGACGGCCGTGCGGCTTTCGAGCGGCTGAACGACGAAGCCGCGATGCGCGGCACTGTTATTGATGCTGGCAGCCTCGTTGCCGCGAACGACAACTGTTTCGGGTTCGCGCCGGGCGGGTACGCGTGCAAGTGCATCGTATGCGATCGGGCATTCACTGGGGACAAGCGGGCATGGTGCTGTCAGCCGTGCAGCGTATCAAGCGGGGAGAACGCAGCGTGAAGGCAAAAGACTTTTCGAAACTTGCCGACCTTATCGCCGGCTATACCGCACCGGCTGCCAAGGCCGAGAATAAGGTTCGCCGTGCGGCCAACGACAACAAGCCCGTGCCCGACGTGCTGGCCTGGCCTGCATTGGAGAGGTTGGCGCATCGAGGCGATCTAGTTCGCGTGAAGGGGCTGCAGCGGTGGCGTGACCTAAGACATCCAGAAGACATTGTGACCCCCGATGAGGATGAGCAGTACGAGCCAGAAGTCACCATTGAGACCAGACCTTCTGAATCAGAGTTGATGGCTGCTGTTGTCCGCTTCCCCTAAAGTTTCCCAGCTGGCCTTTGACATGCAAGGCCAGCCAACTTGCCCCTGAGCGCCCTACGGCGACGGGGTCTTTTATCACCACAGGCCAGCGGGGCTTTCCGCTACCAACGGTTCCGAGCACCTAGTCATGCGCTCGCCTGCTGGCCGTTCATTGACTCTCGCTGCGCAAAATGAGAACGTAACGAGAACAAACGCGCATAAGCGCACAACCTGAGGAGAATGAAATATGAGAGACTTGAGTCCTGAGAAAAAACAAACGGTCGCGTTTGCGTTGATGGCCTTGTTTCATCGCGACCAAAATGACGAATTCAAAAGGGAAGAAGAAAAAATCAGCACTGATCGGATCGCTTCGATCGCCCACGATCTAGGTATTCCAGCAAAGATACTCGCAGGGGCGTACTTTGTCGAAGGATGCGCCAGCCCCAGTGACGGCTCGGATGTGGTCGACTTGTTTGACAAGGCTGTACTTGATGCCTGCGGCGACGAATATGCGATGGAGTTCGTGTCAGAGGTCTCTGGCTTCATCCAGCGCGTCCGTGAGTCCATTGGTCGGAAATAGCCGACATCGTATCCACGCCACCACAGCGCCAAGAAGGCCCGCCAGAATCACCAACTGGCGTGTCATCAAGGCGCAGACGGACCTGAACTAGAGGCTAACCCCTTCAAATAAGCCGAAGCGGGCTGCAGCCATTCAGCGCCCGGCACCTTAGACAAAGCTGGCACTATAAATGTGGCAGCCGCGCCGATAAGTAGCCATGCAGTACCACTTACCGCTCTTTTCCGAACCACTGTCCCAACGTCTTTCGCGAAATGCAAGGCGGACCTGATGACCACGGACATGGCGTTCTCAATTGTTCTAGCCAGAGACAGGAGGTCACGTTTATCAGTTTTTCCATCCTCCGCCCAACTAGCAACCGTTTCAAGCGCTTGGACGACGGCAGGGGATACGGATGGACTTTCGCGAAAGCTGACAATGAGTTCGCGGGTGCCGACGAGCATCCCATCAACAGTCTCACTGGTAAATGCAGACGAAGCTGCGTTTTCGCAGAAAACTCTCCAGTCCTCGAATTGGGACAACGTATTGAAAACCATCTCTACGTGACCCAACAAGAGGCCTGCTAATGATCCTGACAGTTCTCCTATGTCAGCGTTCACCATTCTTCCGCACAATTGGGCTTGCTGGCCGACTTGAACGACATTGCTATGCGATTCCAAAGTTTTTTGGAGGACTGCAAAGGCGTGCCGAAGCCTTGGAGATACGTTCGTTCCTTCAAGATCAGTATTTATGTGTTCGCCATGCTCGGCGGCAGATTGAAGCGCTGCCAGAGCTATATCGCGATCTCGTTCGCTTGACTGAAAAGGCTGGTCGATGACGACTAAAAGGTCGTTGTTGTAAGCAAATTGGAAAGCCGCGGTTTTTTGCCCTGGTGTCGATTCAAGCAGGTCGTCAGGTGTGACTTGATTGAGGCCAATCTTCAAGCCTGATGTAAGCCGTGAAAGGTAGGCGCTGTCTTCAAAGATTTCCGCCATTACTCGATACAAAGGGTCCGACGTCAGCAGAGTCGTTTTAGTACGAGCTGCGGCGTCGCCCAATTGGTCGATTTGAAAATCTAGCGCCTGTACCTCCGCGAAGCTTAACGCATCAGGTTTTGAAGATAGCCTACGGATATTCGATCTTAAGTGAGAAAAGCGCGTGAGCATACCACGAGCTGAATCTGGATTAGATGATGCTGACAGCACTCTACCCTCGGAACGACGCAGTCGCTCATCCAAATCGCGTAGGATATTCTGGAGTTTGTCCGTTTTCATTCAACCATCGCGCTCACGACACGTGAGCCACTATAGGCTAACGGAACAACACAAGTCACAACTCGTTTAATAACGCGAGCTTATCCACAAAATAAATCGCGCCAAAAGCGGGGAGAGAAAGTGGGGAATTTTTCAGAGGTATCAAAATCTTCAAGCAAATCATGCGCTTGCAAGAATAAATGGCTCCCCGGGCCGGATTCGAACCGGCGACCTGTCGATTAACAGTCGAATGCTCTACCGCTGAGCTACCAGGGAACGTCCACCGCTTGGCGCGGTGTGAGCGGGGTAATACAAATGCTTTTCCGATTTGCCAAGCGGTTTTTTCAAAAAAAACGCATTCCTCTTGTTTTATCTCGTCAGAGTCCCGATTTTCCGGGCTTATCGCCGATGAAAAAAATATCCACAGGCCAGATGTTAAAGGGCAGGATGGAATGAAATTTGGAATCGACCACAGAACACAGCGCCTCCATGTCGGAAAATGGAGCCTTGCCATGCCGCGTTCCCGCGTTGGCAGGATTGCGACGGGCTCGGCGCTGGTGGTGGGCGGAACGCTGGGTTTCCTGCCCGTTCTCGGATTCTGGATGATACCGCTTGGGCTCATTGTGCTTTCGCACGATCTCCCTGCGGTTCGCCGCCGGCGGCGACGGATGGCGGTGTGGTGGGCGTCGCGACAGAACCGCCGCGACACTCGCAATAACGGTCGGCACTAGGTCTTATGCGCCGATGGAGCTGCTGATCCCTTGGCCGGCCCACAGCGCCGCATAGGCGAGCGCCGCGAAATAAATCGATGTCAGTCCCAGGAAAAGATAGCCGCCAAGCACGGTGACGCCATCCCGCTGAATCATCCCGGCCGAAAAAAGCAGGATCGCAACGCCTGGAAGGGTGTTGGAGAAAGGAATGAAGCCAAGCGGCATCATCAGCAATACGCCCGCCGTCATCAGCGCAAGTCCGTTGATCCGGTTGGCGATGATGCCCGTCGTCAGCGCGGGAATGCGCGGGCGGATGAAAGCATCGAGCTTGGAGACAATGGCGATACCTTTTTGAAGTGCCGGGACGAGCTTTGCCGTCTCCATCTTCCGGTCAAGGATTTTCGCCGGCAGCCATGGCAGGCGGTTGAGGGTAATTGCCAGGCTGACAAGGATGATCGCCGCGCCAAAGACGGTGCTGACGCCGGGAATGGAAACCGGAATGAGAAAGGGCAGGGAAGCGATAGCGCAGATGAGCAACAGGCCCTGTTCGCCGATCGCTTCCATCAACTCGCGCAAAGTGATCGTCTGGCCCTGCAATTTTCCTATCAGCTTCTCAAGCGTCGTGCTGAGCTTTTCAGACGTATCAGTGAATGCGAATTCGTTCGTCATGCGTCGTCCCGGAAGTTGATTTAACTCCGGGATTGATACCATTCATCCGGCCCGATGCCTATCGCTGATAGAAACGAGCCTCTTCACATTTGGTCGTGCGGTTTCGCCCTGTTTAGTGCGAAACCCAGCTGCTGTATGCGCCTGCAAGAAGAACGACCAGCAGAATGACAAGTATGACCGGATTGATCGATGTAACGAAGTTTACATAGTCCATGATAACTTCCTCCTCTTTCCTCCACCTCTTATTCTACAGCAAAAAGGCGAGTTAATCTACCGCAGGGTGAAATTTTGCATTGCAACAACCGGCCTTCGGAATAGGCCGGAAATGCGCGTCTTTATGATTTTTTGCGATGCAAAAATAAATCTTCCAACATTTGCCATTCTCTTGCGTTGTCTCTAATCCTCATTCAGGGTTCGGTTCTCCGCCCTCCGGCAGCTGTCGGTAAACCGCATCAATAACTGCCGATATGCCTTGGCTCCTGCCTGCCTTCACTCCGCAACACTCTTCCCGGAGAAACCACATGCTGAAAAACATCTATGCCTGGACGATGGCGCTCGCCGCGCGCAAAACCGCCGTGTGGTGGCTGGCAATCGTGGCTTTCGTGGAGAGCTCCGTCTTCGTCGTGCCTGCGGATGTGCTTTTCCTGCCCATGGTGCTGGCAAAGCCGAAAAAGGCGATGTTTTATGCGCTCGTGGCAACTGTCGCCTCGGTTCTCGGCGGTATCGCCGGCTGGTTCCTCGGTCATTATGCCTTTGAGAGCATCGCCCGGCCCATTCTCGAATTTTACGGCAAGCTCGACAGCTTCGAGCATCTGAAGAACTCGGTGGACTACGAAACCATCGTTCTCCTGCTGGTGACATCGGGGCTCGCGCATCTGCCGCCGATCAAGGTCGTGACGATCCTTTCCGGCGCGGCCAATATCAGCCTTGGCCTGTTCATTCTTTCTGCCGTCGTCACGCGCGGCGCGCGCTTTTTCATCCTTGCCGGATTGCTGCAGAAATACGGGGAATCGGTACGTCATTTTATTGAGAAACGCCTTGGCGCCATCACTGCGGCGGCGGCCGCCGCACTCATCGCGGTCTATGCAGTTTACGTTTTCGTGCGTTGATCAAGCGCAATTTTTCTACTCTTACAATACTGTCGCAGAACTTTCAGCTTACTGTCAGAATCCACCTGTATCGGTTCTCTCGTCGAATAGGGGAACCGTTTTATTATGCGAAGATTCTGGAAGTGCTCGCTTTGGGGCATGGGTTTTGTTGTGCTCGCGGCAGGCTGTTATCTCTACGCCATTCAGCTCATGGGCAATTTTCACGAGGTTGTCGCAGGGCAGCTTTATCGCTCCAATCAGCCGAGCAATGAGCAGCTCGTCCGCTATACCAAAGATCACGGTATCAGGACGGTCATCAATCTGCGCGGCGCGAACGAATCCAAGGCCTGGTATCGCGATGAGGTCGAAACCGCCCGCGATCTCGGACTTAATCATATCGATTTCGGCATGTCGGCAAGCCAGGAGCTCGATATGAACAGGGTCAACGAACTGGTCGCCATCATGCGCGATGCGCCGAAGCCCATTCTCATTCATTGCAAGGCCGGTGCGGACAGGACAGGCCTCGCCACCGCGCTCTATCTCAGCCGCGTGGCAAAGCTTGACGAGGAACAGGCGGAAAGCCAGCTTTCCTTCCGCTTCGGCCATATCGGCATTCCCTATCTCTCGCAAACCTACGCCATGGACCGGACCTGGGAAAACGCGGAAAAGATGCCCATCGTCGACGATTTCGCCATCGCCTCTAACGAATATTGAATGTGTTATTGGCAGGCGACGCAGGCAAGGATGCCGGGCCGCCTGTTTCCGGTCTCCGGTCAGTTATTAAGCAGCCTATGACTCATCCCTTCGCCTCGGCAGCATCGGGACAAAATGGCGGGGGCGCGACGCCTTAGGTCCAATCGTCCCCCAGAGCACGTCCGGTTTAAGCGGAATCTGTGGACGTGCTCTCCCTTTTTGTTTTCACGCATTTCCGGACGTAAAACCGCTTCGCACTTTTACGGGAAATGCTCGAGCTCGCCGCATGTATCGTCGCGTCCAAAAGAGGCTGGCGAAGACGATTCTAATCGCGTCCGATATCCGGCGTCCATCCGCGCGTATATCCCTTTCCCATAATGGCGACCGCCAGGGAAAGCTGTTCCTGTAGATGCTCGATTTCGCCGAGAAGGGCTTCGACAGCCGCTTTCGCATTGCCGTCGTGACACTGGATGACATAGCCCGCTATGTCGTCAGGCCGTATGGGGGTGATTTTTCCAGCGTTGGACATATCGGATGACCTCTCTTTTGTTCACTAAATGTTCTAGTTTTAGCGAGGAGTCAACAACGGAGAGTCGACAAGGCAGTAGGGATTGCCTTTCGGTGGTCGGCGGCTTTACAGTGAAGACTGTATTTTCAAAAACTATGCGGAGAATGTTCTCCCTCACCACAATGGTCGCAGTACGGGATTTTGCCCCGGACCCCCAACGGTCCGGCGTCGAGCATTCGAACGTTAGTGGATGGACGGATCCTCGCCATCCAGAAAGCTGCGAATTCCGTCCTTCTCACACGTTGCCAGGAATTCTTCCCAGGCATCTTTATCGGTCGCGAAGGGTTCGTCCCAGGTGGTGACATCGTCATGCTCGCTGATGACTTCGAGCGTCCAATCCTGCTGGGTGCCGGCGGGCCGGTAGATATCAACCAAAACCGTGACGCCGTCGTCTTCAAACTCGCCCGAGAATTCCGAGTGTTCTATTTTCGTTTTTTTGGCCATCTCGGCGCACCTCATTCTCAGGCCTGGACAAATGTATAGCCGAATCCGGTCTTTTAAATTCGCGCATGGCGCGGGTTACCAGATGGCTGAAACAAATATAGCCAGCTCTGGGGGAACTGGCTATCTATCTGATTTTAATGGTCGGAGCGGCGGGATTCGAACCCACGACCCCTTGACCCCCAGTCAAGTGCGCTACCGGGCTGCGCTACGCTCCGAACCTGAAAGCCGTTTATATATAAGCCTGTTAGGGCGCAAGCGGAAAATGGTCTTTTCATAAAAAAAGGAGCAAAGGATGTGGATGGTAGAAGGGCTGAAGCAGTCCGGACGGGCGGTCGTCAAACGCATGACACATCCTCTTTCCATCATTGCCGGAACAAGCCGCCCGCTTCGGCGTTCAATCGCAGCGGAATTGAAACTCAGGGAGACGAACTATGTCTGAACTTGTCGTTGTTGGTTTTGACGGAACGGAAGTGGCCGACAGGGTGCTTCTGAAGCTTGCTGGCCTGAAAAAGGAATATCTGGTCGATCTGGAAGATGCCGTGGTTGTCGTTCGCGATGAAGACGGCAAGGTGCATCTGAAGCAGAGCGTCAATCTGACGGCGATAGGTGCAAGCTCCGGTTTCCTGTCCGGCGGCCTCTGGGGCGGCCTTGTCGGCCTGCTGTTCCTCAACCCGCTGGCGGGATTTGCCATCGGCGGCGCGATCGGTGCGGGCACGGGCGCTCTTGCGGGTTCGCTGACGGATTTCGGTATCGATGACGATTTCATCAAATCGCTCGGCGAGACCATTCCCAATGGTTCTTCGGCGCTGTTCGTGCTGATCCGCAAGGTGCAGCCGGAAAAGGTACTGGCGGAATTCGAAGGTCTGCGCGGACGTGTCATCAAGACGTCGCTGTCGCCGGCGCAGGAAGCGCAGTTACAAAAGGCGCTTTCCGGCGGAGCCGAACCGGCTGCCGCGCCTGCCGCCTGAACGGGCGTTGAAAGCGAGGCTGCGGCATGTTCCATGTCGCAGCCATCCGGGAATGCGGCTTACACGGTCAAAGTGCCGTTTTTCGCCTGTGGCCAGGTGAGATAATAATAGCGGCTGCCGACGCTGCCGAAAAACGCGTTGTCGCCAGAGATGGTATCGACATAGGCGCCGGTTTCGCTTCTCGCATAGGTCGAGCCGTCGCGTTTGAGATGGTCTTTCAGAAAGTCGCTCCATCCCGTCACGGCGATATTCATAGCAGGGCCGGAAGTGTTTTTTGTATCTGCGGCCACGTCCCAGGCTTTGACCTGCGCGCCTTCGGCGGGATCGGAGATGGTCAGCGTGCCGGCCGTCAAAGCCTCCAGCATGGCCTTTGCCTGCGAAGCCTTGTCCGGATCCGCGGTCAGTTCTTCCAGCGTCTCCTTCAGCGCCTTCATGAAATCGGCCTTGGTAATATCGCCGGAAGAAAGCCGGGTATCCGTGTCGTCGGTCTGCGTATCCTCGTTCGAGGTCTGGGCATATTGCGCCAGAAGCTGCGTGAGCCTGGTATTGGTGGACGAGGAGGAGTTGGTGGTGTCGAGCCCGTAGGAACCGAGCAGAGACGTCCGAGTGGAGGATGAGGACGTGACGGCGGGATTGTCTTCCTGCTCCTTGATGGCCTTGAGGGCCATTCTGGTTGCGGTGAGGCGTGTGGACAGGTCGATGGAGGAGACCATTGCGCTAGCTGTTTCCTTGATCGGGCGATACGCATCATTCGTACCGAACCGGCTCGGCGGGCATCGATCCCGCCTTTCGTCTCCTCTCATAAGAAGACCGGGCGAATCCCGGCCGCGTTCGGCTTGGGATGCACTCGGTCTTAATGGCCGGACTTTGCGCGACGCTTGCGGATCAGTTCTCCTGAACGGAGACGCCGTTCGGGCCGATGTTCATCTCGATTCCCTTCGGCTTGCTCTCCTCGTGCCAGACATAGATGCCGAGACCGGCAATGACCACGATGAGGGCGCCGATAATGAGATAGAGATTATTGGTCTGCGTCATAAGATGTCTCCCCTTTTGACAATCGGAATCGGGGGCTAAACGCATGAAATGGTGTAAGGTTCCGTAAGGGTAGGTCTTTACGCGGCGCGTGCGCGGCGGCGCAGGCTTTCACGTTTTTCCAGCGCCATGCACCCCCACAATATGCCGAGCAGCAGGAAGAAATGCCGCCAGTGGTCGGTATCGATGACGGCGCCGATCATCACATGTCCCACGAAAGTAACCCAGGAAATGATGAGGAACGGCTGCCAGGGGCGTGGCCGCAGCAGATGCCTGAAACCGGCGGCAACGGTCCAGCAGATCAACACGAGATAGATCACGAAGCCGAACCAGCCATGCGTCGTCAGGCTCTTCAGCCAGATATTATGTTCGGCAGCGGGAAAGATATTGTCGAACACCATCGGGCCAATGCCGAGGGGATGATCCATTGCGAGCAGGAAGCCGAGATAGTGGCGGGCAAAACGGCCGAGATGCCCACCATCATAGGATTGCACCGCAGAGGCGCGGCTAAGGAACAGATCGGCCACCTGTTTGAACTGCAGCGCAATGATAATAGCCGCGACCATGAGGCCCGCGGCGACGAGAAACAACACGAGTATCTTCAGACGGAAGGCGGCCGTTCGTTCTTTCAGCAGCATGACGAAAACGAGGAGGATGGTGGAAAACAGAAACAAGCCCCAGGCCGCGCGCGAGAATGACAGAAAAATGCCGAGCGACAGGATGAGTAGCCCGACGATCCGTAAAGGCGCATGCATCGCCTTGCCGGTGAGGAGGCCGTAGATCAGATAAAGCGACGGGGTCACCAGAAAGGGGCCGAAAACATTCGGGTCCTGAAATGCGCCCTTGGCGCGGTCGTAGAGGGTGAAGACCTCGAAACCCGGAATGGCGTGGAAATATCCGATGATGCCGAGCAGGGCGGTGATCAGCGCCGCTGCAAGCCAGGCCCGGAAAATCAAAAGCAGCCGCTGATATTTGTCCTCGATGATCGCCGCGTAAAAAACCGATGTCAGCGCCAGAAAGGTCGAGACGGCGAGATAAAGCGGTCCTTCATCCAGATCGGCCATGGTGGTGAGCGAAAGATAACCGCCGACATTGAAGGCAAGCAGCAGGCACAGAAGCAGGACGACGGTGCGCGAAAGGCGAAGGCCGAGCAGGAACCAGAGCGCCACCTGTCCCACCATCATCAACTCATAAGGCGCCGGCTCGGAGATGACGAAGCCGGAAAGGAACACGCCAAACGCGATGAAGAACGCACCGATGAGCCGCATGGTGGCCAAAGGTGCGTCAAAACCCGCCGCGTGCTGGTAACCGGTGTGGGTCAATAGGCGTTTTCCGATTTCAGCAGCCGTATCGGCGTGAGGAACAGAATCTTCAAATCGAGAAACAGCGACCAGTTCTCGATGTAATAGAGATCATATTCGGTCCGGAACTTGATCTTGTCGCCATGGTCGATCTCGCCGCGCCAGCCGTTGATCTGCGCCCAGCCGGTGACGCCGGGCTTGACCTTGTGGCGTGCGAAATAGTGCTCCACCACCTCGGTATATTTCAAGTCGCCCGTCTGGGCGTGAACGGCATGCGGGCGCGGCCCGACGAGCGAAAGATCGCCGTAAAGAACGTTGAAAAGCTGCGGCAATTCGTCCATCGAGGATTTGCGCAGGAAGCGGCCGACGGGCGTCACGCGCGGGTCGTTCTTTGTCACGGCCTTTTTCGCGGTCGGGTCGGCGAGCTCCGTATACATGGAACGGAACTTCCAGACATTGATCGTCTCATTGTTGAAGCCGTGGCGCTTCTGCTTGAAGAGGATCGGGCCTTTCGAGGTGGTTTTCACGGCAATTCCCGCCCCCACCATCACCGGCCATAAGAGGGCGATGCCGATGAGGCTGAAGGTGATGTCGAACACCCGTTTCGCCACCGAATCCCAGTCGCGGATCGGCTTGTCGAACACATCGAGCATTGGCACCTTGCCGACATGGGAATAGGCACGGGGGCGGAAACGCAATTTATTGGCATGCGCCGCAATGCGGATATCGACCGGCAGCACCCAAAGTTTGCGCAGAAGCTGGAGAATGCGCGCCTCGGCGCTGAGCGGCAGGGCGATGATCAGCATGTCCAGCTTCGTCAGGCGGGCGAACTCCACCAGCTCCGCAAAGGTTCCGAGTTTGGGATAACCGGCGACAACTTCGGGGGAGCGGGCGCTTTTCCGGTCGTCGAAGATGCCGCAGATGCGTATATCGTTGTCGGACTGCTGCTCCAGCGAGCGGATAAGGTCCTTGGCGGTATCGCCGCCGCCAACGATGACGGCGCGGCGTTCCA
Organism: Agrobacterium sp. ST15.16.055; assembly: GCF_027956555.1. Classification (NCBI taxonomy): domain Bacteria; kingdom Pseudomonadati; phylum Pseudomonadota; class Alphaproteobacteria; order Hyphomicrobiales; family Rhizobiaceae; genus Agrobacterium; species Agrobacterium sp. ST15.16.055. Next base: position 27,115 of record NZ_JAQKGN010000019.1, on the reverse strand, counting down.
TGACGCCGTTGCGGCCCCAATGACGAATGGCGAAACCGAGGATCATCCGCCCGGCGAAGATCGCGACCGCAGCCGTTGCATACCAGACGCCAAAGGCTTGCCAGGAATGCAGCGCATCGGGAAAGAAAAGGAGAAGGAAACAGGCAATTCCCACGAAGGAGAGGCACACCGCGCCCTGAATGCGGGCGAACATCTTCAGCGGCGTGCGCAGCGTCGGAAGCTGATAGCAGTCACCGGCCTGCAACAGAAACACGCAGAGCGCCGCCCCCAATACGCCGCCGCCGAAAACCGACAGAAAGGTTTCGAGACCGCGATCGGCCGCGATGCCGTTGACGATGGCGGCGATGACGACGAGCATCGTGAATTCCAGAAGCCGCAATTGCCCGATCACCATATTGGGCGAATGGTTGCCGGCGCGAAGCTGGTTGGCGATCTGCCGTGCAAGCGGATTGAGAACGACCGTTTCGGACGCCGAAGACCCGCCGGCTTCATGGTCAGAGAGTTTCTTGCGCAATGACGCCAGATCGAATTGCATTCTGTCCTTGTCAGTCTTGGTCATTGCCTTGGTCCGCACCCTCCAGCACATCGGCCTGAAAATCGCATTGAATTTTCGAACGGAACGATGCGCAACCTCAAAGTGGCAGAGCGCCTTTTATGCATCCGAATGGGCGCACGCGCTCTACGAGCAGGAAACTAGCCGAAACATGCTAAGAAACGTTTATGATGATTTTCTACAGGATGGCCGGAATATACAATTAAAAATCGTGTTTTTGAAATGACTATCAGGTGGATAACAGGCCGCGATAGAGTTTCATCATCTCATCCGCCATGACCGGGGTTGAAAATTTCGCTTTGAAGCTGTCGGGACGAGGCATGATCCGCTGCGCCCAGTCGGCGTCCTCGGCATCCTTGACCATGATCCGCGCCAGCGCGTCGGCGTCACCAGCCGGTACGAGCGCTTCGCTGTCTTCTCCGAGGACTTCGGGAATGCCACCGACATGTGAGGCAATGACCGTCTTTCCCGACGCAAGCGCTTCCAGCACGATATAGGGCATGGCTTCGGCGCGCGAAGGCACCACCACCGTCGTCGCCAGTTCGAAGGCCTGTCTGGCGGGCATGGCCGCATGCATGGAAATACGCCGGGAAAGCCCAGCCTTGTCGATCATCGCCGCATATTTGTCCCTGTCCGGTCCGTCGCCGACAATCACGCCGGACATGGGCTTGCCGAGACTGCGTTCCATCTTTGCAAATGCCGTGATGAAGACATCCGGCCCCTTGAGATCGCGCAACATGCCGATATAGAGAAAACGGGCTGCGTCTTCGCGCGCGGGTACGGTTTCGAACTCGCTTTCCTGAACGCCGTTATAGATCATCGCGGTGCGGGTGCGCGGCCTGCCGACCTTGGCTTCATACGTCGCCTGCTCGAAATTGCAGACGAAACAGAGCGCATCGGTGAAATGTTCCTGGAACCGCTCCAGCCGCAGGAAGAGCTGCCCTTTGAGGCTGTTTCTGGCGTAATGCAGGCTGCCGCCATGCGGTGAATAGAGGCGGGCTACGCGATACCTGTTCGCCCGCAGGAGTGAGCCGATCAGCCGGGCAAGAGCGCCACCCTTGGCGCTGTGTCCGTGCAGAATGTCCGGCCGCAAACTTTTGATGTGCTTGTAGGATTTCCACAGCGCCATGAGGTCGCCGGGGCTGATGGACCGCCTGATGGGCAGGCGGGTGAGGCCGAGTTCCAGCATCGGGGTGATCTGTGCGAAGAGCCGCTCCTCATGCGCGCCGCCGGTGGAACTGTCGCAAACGATGCCAACCTTGTGGCCCTGCTTCACATGTTCTTCGATGAGGTCGCGCACATGGCGGAAAACACCGCCCACCGGGGAGCGGAAGCAATGAATGATACGCAAGGGAGGGCCGTCATCCAACACGTGCGCCACTCCGTTCTTAGAAGAAGCGTTCACGCACATAGACGGTATCACCCGCCAGAATGGGCGCGGTGATCCCGATCCGGCCGGTCATCACCTCGGCGTTGATCTTGCGGGTAATGTCGACATCGGCCTGATTGGCGCGCGGAGTAAAGCCGCCGGCAATGGCTATGGCGTTTTGCGCGGTCATGCCCGGCACATAGGAATATTGGCCGGGACGACCGACTTCGCCCATGATGAAGACCGGGCGATAACGGTCGATCTCGATCGTCACGTCTGGATCGCGAAGGTAACCCTGCCGCAATTTGGCGGCTATGGCGGCTTCGAGCTGCGGCAGCGTCTTGCCGCGTGCGGGAACCTGACCGACGAGCGGGAAGGCGACATAACCGGCCTGGTCGACCGTATAGGTGTTGGTCAGCCCGGCCTGCTCGAACACGTTGATGCGCAGCCTGTCGCCGCTATCGACATGATAGGGTTGCAGCGCAGCCTCGTTAAAGGACCTCGGCGCGGGTTGATATGCCGTGCAGCCGGAAAGGGCCGTCAAAACGGCGAGCGTCAGTGCGGTGACATGTCGTGATCCGGCGAGCGGCATCTCATCTGGCTCCGAGTCGATCTTTGATCATTCTTATCGTTCTGTTAGGGTTAATGTGCGGTAAACAGCCGGCGCGAGCGATGGTAATATCGGCTTTATTTCGTCGGATTCTCCGGGATTAACTGTTGTGTTACCCGCAAGACTTAAGCTTCGCGAAAATTGACCATCTATATTTGAACGCCCGAGGTTTGTCTCGGTTACGGAGCCTGCATGAACGGCGATCGCATTGACGACAGGGATGTGGATATCGATCTTGCGCAGCTTGTCGCAGCCATATGGCAGCGCAAGGGGCGGATCGCGGCGATCACGCTTCTGGCCGGAGGCACCGCCTTCGTGATCTCAAGCATGATGTCGCCCGCCTATAAGGGCGAGGCGCGCGTGCTCATCGAATCCCGCACGGCCTCCTTCGGCGCCTCGCAGCAGTCCAATGCGCCCGCCGAGCCGGTTCTTGATGAATTGACCGTTTCCAGCCAGGTGCAGATCCTGCAATCGGTCGATCTCATCAAACAGGTCGCGAAAGACATGAAGCTTTATGAGCTTGATGAGTTCGATCCGGAGGCCCATCCTTCGCTCATCTCGCAGCTGCTGGTCGCCGTCGGCGTCAAGAAGGACCCGCTTCAGGTGTTGCCCGAGGAGCGGGTGCTGACGGCCTTCCGGGAAAAGCTGCAGGTCTATCAGGTCGAAAGTTCGCGCGTCATCACTGTCGAGTTTTCCTCGCAGGACCCGAAGCTCGCCGCCGCCATCCCCAATGCGATGATGAAGGCCTATATCGCCCTGCAAAGCGGCGCAAAGCTGGATACAAGCACGGAAGCGGCGCGCTGGCTGGAGCCGGAAATCGCCAATCTGCGCGAAAAGGTGCGCGAGGCCGACAGGAAGGTTGCGGATTACCGCGCCTCCGCCGATCTTCTCTCGGCGGGGCAGGGCGAAACGCTTGCCACCCGCCAGCTCAGCGATATCTCCACCGAACTTGGCCGTATCCGTGGCGAGCGCGCCAATGCGGAAGCGCGGGCGGAAGGCGTGCGCAGCGCGCTTGCTAACGGCCGTCCGCTTGATACTTTCCCCGATGTCGTTGGTTCCCCGACGATCCAGAGGCTGAAGGAAAACGAGACGACGATCCGCAGCCAGATTTCCGATCTCTCGTCTTCGATGCTGGAAGGCCATCCGCGCATCCGTGCGCTGCGCAATCAGCTTGACGGCATACAGCGGCAGATTCAGGAAGAAACCCGCAAGGTGCTGGCAAGTCTCGAAAACGAGGCCAATGTTTCGCGTCTGCGGGAACGGCAACTGGTTCAGCAGCTGAACATGCTGAAATCGGAAAGCGTTCGTGCCGGCGAACAGCAGGTTGGTCTCAACGATCTGGAGCGGGAAGCTTCTGCGCAAAGGCAGCTTCTGGAAACCTATCTTGCCCGTTACCGCGAAGCGACTTCGCGCGCCGGTTCGGTGGATTCCACGCCGGCCGATGCGCGCGTCATCTCGACGGCGGTGGAACCGCGCGAACCCTATTTCCCGAAGACCGGCGCCATCACCATCGTCGTGACGTTGGCGGCCTTTCTACTGTCCTGCATCGTCGTCATGCTGGTGGAGCTTTTCACCGGCCGGGCCTTGAAGCCGTTGGGCAGGAACCAAGTTCCGCCGCTCTCCGATCCGCCTTCTCCTTCCCGTTCCCCAGCCGATCCGGACAAAACGACGGACGTGTCGGAACAGCCTGTAGTCGCGCGCCATGAAGCCATTCAGCCTGCTGTGCGAGCCATGCCGGTCGCCGCATACCAGCCCGTTGCCGAAGAGGAAGAACGGCGTGTACCGGCCGCCGCCGCTGCGGCCGCCATACCGGCCTTGCCGGTGGAGGATGTCACGGCCGCGAAAGAGGAGGCAGTGGAGGAGGAGGTCGACGCCAATGACGACTTCTCCATTAGCGCCGTTGCAGGTTTCCTGGCTACCCGCCTTGCCAAGCCGGTCGCCGCGATCGTGTCTCCGGCCGGTGATAGCGGTTCGACCACGACCGTCATGCTGGCGCGTGCTCTGTCCGAAATGGGTCGTTCGGTCGTTCTCGTCGACATGACGGCGTCAGCCTGTCCGACGCGATTGATGGCGCCGGAGGCTGGACTTCCCGGTGTGATGGACCTTCTGGCGGGCGCGGCCGCCTTTGGTGAAACCATTCACGGCGACCGCCTGTCCGACGCCCATATTGTGCCGCGTGGCAATGCGCAGCCGCGCGAGGCCATGCGTGCGATTGACCGTCTGACGATGATCCTCGGCGCGCTCTCCGACGCTTATGATACCGTCCTCGTCGAGTGCGGCGCGGTACAGATCTCGAGCCTCGGGAAAATGCTGCGCAACCTGCCGGCGGAAATTATCGTCTCGGTTCCGGGCAAGGATAGCGAATTGTTGGAAAAGACGCTCGGTGAACTGGTTGCCGAGGGTTATGGACAGGCGCTGCCGCTTACCGGCATGCGCAAGCCGGACCATCTGAGCGCGGCCTGAGGCGCCGCATACCTACAGCGCCGGCAACTCAGTCGGCGGCGCTGTCCATCTTCGGCCGTCCGGCGCGAAACCGCTGTATCAACGCATAAAGCGCCGGATTGGATTTGATCAGGCTCTTCGTCCGGGCGATGGCGACATAGGCCGAGGCCGCAACGCGACCCTTCAACGTCACCGGCAGGAATATATCGTGCTGCACGGTGAAAAGCGGGCACCAACTGCGCTTGTAGAGCTGGTCGCCGACGCCGAAATCGAAGATTGCCGCCTTTTCGCGGCAGGCCCTTTCGATCATCAACCAGAACAGCAATTCACCGGGGCTGAGTTCCGAAACGGATTCATCGATCGAACCGAACTGGCAGATGATGTGATCCTGCTTGCGTGAAAGGCCGGCTATCGCGGCGATGACGCCCTCGTTTTCGCCATGCAGGCGAATGGCGTGCAGCTCCAGCAGGCTGTCCGTGCCTGTCTGTGGGAAATTGGCGAGATCGTAGAAGAAATCCTTCACCGATTGATCGCGAAACACATCCGGAATGCCCTGCGAGGCGAAACGGGCGGCCTTTTGGCGGAAAAACGCCTGCAACATTTCGCATTTTTCCTGTGACGATTGCGCGATCACATGGCTGTAGCCGCCCATTTCCTCGGCCCTTCGGCTCTGGATACGGAATTTCTTTCGTCGCCTCTTGGCATTGACCTGCCGAAGCGTGGCCTCGAAACTTTCGAGCAGGGGAAGCTGGAAGGCCGGATTCTGGTTCTCGACGGAAGCAAGATGCGAGAGGGGATTGGTCCTGTCGCGCCACCTCAGCGGTATGTTCTGCAAAGCCAGAATATCGGCTCGACCATGCAACAGCTTCCGCGCCTCCCGGGCAATCGCCGCCGCGATTTCCTGTCCGGCCTGTCCGGCAAAGGAGGGGTCGAAAAGCCCCGTATTGATATTGTTGAAACGGCCGCCGGGAAAACGCGCCTTGCGAACGCCGCCTTCCACTACGATTTCGAGAGGCAGCAGAAAGATCGTCTTGCCGCGTTGCCGGCCGCGAAGCGTAAGGAGCGCGCTATCCTGCGTTTGTGCCCAGATGGAGCACCAGCCGAAACTCTGATGCGGCGAATTGAGCGGATCGTTTTCCAGCCGCTCCCAGTCGACGCGGATGGTGGAGGCGTCATCGACCAGATCAATCAACAGACGATCAGCACCCCGCCGCTCGTTTTGCACGGCGGTCGGCGCTTGCTCGTCGCTGATAAAGACCGGCCCCTCAGCCGCCATCCACTCTCTCCGGTTGTTTCGGTCGGACTATATCGCTGAGCGGCAAACAATCGGTTTATAAAATTGCGACCTCAGGGTGTCATGCAATGGCCGGCGCTTAACCCTGTTTTTTGGGTCCGGCCATCCATTTGATGATCAGCATCGCCGGCAGAACCCACAGGATTCCGGTCAGCACGAAATAAGCGAGATGCACCCACCAGGGCGATTGCGCCAGCGCCGCCGATGCAATGGCCGTCGCTACCACGGCGTAAACGACGACGAGGCAGATGATGACGATAGTGCCGATGAGCGATCTGAGGCGAGGGTGCATGAAATCTTCCGTGATTGAACAACTGACCGACTATACCGCCGCGACCGGATGCCGCAAACCCTGAGGCCTTGTTTTGTGGTGCCGGTTGGGGCTAATCAACATGACTGTATGAGGGAGACCTGAAAGATGCGTTCGAGCGGCATGACGATGGCAAATGGTTCTGCGGACATGGTGGTGGAGGCTGCCCTGCAGAAACAGGGGAAGAACCGCCGCCTGCTGCGCATCTGGCTTCGCGTCGTGCTCTTCACGCTCTTCTGTCTGGTCCTCGTCGGCGGCGCCACGCGGCTTACCGAATCCGGCCTGTCGATTACCGAATGGAAGCCGATCCATGGCGCCATTCCGCCGCTTTCCGTCGCCGAATGGGAAGAGGAATTCCAGCTCTACAAGCGCATTCCCCAATATCAGGAAATCAACAAGGGTATGTCGCTCGACGAGTTCAAGACGATTTTCTGGTGGGAATGGGCGCATCGCCTGCTTGCCCGCACCATCGGCCTCATCTTCGCTTTGCCGCTCGCCTTCTTCTGGCTGACCGGCCGCGTCGAAAAGCGCCTGCGCCTGCCGCTCGTTGGCCTTCTGGCGCTTGGCGGTTTTCAGGGCTTCATCGGCTGGTGGATGGTATCGTCAGGCCTCGTCAACCGCACAGATGTCTCGCAATATAGGCTTGCTACGCATCTGACCATTGCCTGCCTCATCTTTGCCGGCTGCATGTGGATATTGCGCGGCCTGTCGCACCACTCGCCCGACGCCGCCGATGAAAAGACGGGCAGGGGCTTTGCCGCGCTGCTGACTGTGCTCTGTCTCTTCCAGATCTATCTCGGCGCATTGGTGGCGGGGCTGAATGCCGGCCTTTCCTACAATACCTGGCCGCTAATGGACGGCTCACTGGTGCCGGGCGATCTCTTCCTGCAACAACCCTGGTGGATCAACCTCTTCGAGAACCCCAAGACGGTGCAATTCGTCCACCGCCTCGGCGCCTATACGCTGTTTGCCGCCACGCTTTGGCATATGGTGTCGATGGCCCGCGCCTTGCCCAGTACGCCACACGCCCGCCGGGCGGTGCTGTTCTTCGTGCTCGTCTCCATTCAGGCGGGGCTCGGCATCACCACGCTGCTCATGCACGTGGATATTCATGTGGCGCTCGCCCATCAGGGCATGGCGCTGATTGTGCTGGGTTTCGCCGTCGCCCACTGGCGCGGTTTCATTGGCGAATATCCGGCCCCCGTTGCGGTCGAAGTCAGGGACTGAGGCGGCTTAGAACTGCCCGAGCACCGTTTTGATGGCGGCCGCGACGGCGAGTTCGTTGTCGCGCTCTTCCGCATTGCCGTCCTCTTCGTGCCACGCAGCGGAAAGGCAGCCATAAGCGAAAGCATATTGCAGCAATAGCTTTTCGTCCCGTTGCAGGGCCTTCGCAAAAATCGCTGCCATTGAGGCGATACGCGCCTCGCTGCGGGTAAGGTCGAAACGGTCGAGTGGGTTGGAGAACATATTGGCGACATCGAGGGCCGCATCGCCAATCAGGCCGGCCGGGTCGATGATGATCCAGCCGCGATCGCTGTGCATGATATTCTCATGGTGCAGGTCGCCATGCAGCGGCTTGATATCCCGCTGCTGGTCGATCAGCGTCTGCGCAAGCCTTGCTGCCGCGACAAAGGGGCTGTCGACGCCGTCGGAACGATCCTGTTCGGCCTTGCGGAACAGGCTTTCGAAATAGAGCGGCAGCGTCAGCAGGCTGGACGGCGGCGGCTGTGCGGATGGCTGGTGATATCTGAGCAGAACCTCAGCGGCGATTTCCGTCGCGGAATTGTCGTTGCCGTCGCGAAACAGCACGTCGCGAAGGGTCTCCTTGCCAGCATGTTCCATCAGCAGAATAGGGTCGGAACGGTCGAGCAGTTCGACGCAGCCGATCCCCGCACGCCATGCGATGAAATCCGCGCCGCGAAGGCTGTCTTTCAGTACCTTCTTTTTCAGAACCTTGGCAATGGCAAGGGAGCCGTCCTTGCGCGTCAGTTCGTAAACGACGCCGGCCGGTGTATCGGCGATGCGTTTTGCGGCCTCGATATTCCACGAGGCCGGAAAAGACGGCGTATTGCTGCTCATGCCGAGAGCATCAACTCCATGTTTTGCACGGCTGCACCCGATGCGCCCTTGCCGAGATTGTCGAGCAGCGCCACGAGATTGATATGCTCACCGCCCGGCGTACCGAAGACGAAGAGCTTCATCGTGTCCTTGCCCGCCAGTTCTTCCGCATCGATGCGGGAAAGCCCCTTGCTTTCGGTAAGCGGCACGACGCTGACGATGTCCTGACCCGCATAATGGGCGGAGAGAGCCACATGGATGGTTTCAGTGGTCGTGCCTTCCGCAAGGTCCGCAGCAAACAGCGGAACCTGCACGATCATGCCCTGCGGGAAACGTCCGACGGAGGGTGCAAACAGCGGTGCGCGGTCGAGCTGGCCGTGAATGGTCATTTCCGGCACGTGCTTGTGCTTGAGCGTCAGGCCATAGAGGAAATTATTGGCGCTGATGGCGTCATCGCGGCTCTGGTCTTCCATCTGCGCGATCATCTGCTTGCCGCCGCCGGTATAACCGGAAACCGCATTGACGCTGACCGGATAACCGTCAGGCAGGAGGCCTGCGGCGCGCAGCGGGCGCAGAAGGGCGATCGCGCCGGTCGGATAGCAGCCCGGATTGGCGACGAGGCGGGCGGAACGAACCTTCTCGCCCTGTTCCTTATCCATTTCGGCAAACCCATAGGCCCAGTCCTGATGGACACGATAGGCGGTCGAGGTATCGATAATGCGGACATTGTTATTGCCGGCCACCATCGAGACCGCTTCGCGGGAAGCATCGTCCGGCAGGCAGAGGATCGAAATGTCGGCATTGTTGAGCATATCCTCGCGCATCGCCGCATTGCGGCGCTCGGCCTCGGGTATGGACAGCAGCTCGATATCGCGGCGACCGGCAAGGCGCGTGCGGATCTGCAGACCCGTGGTGCCGTGTTCGCCATCGATGAAGATCTTCGCTGTCATGTCCTTGTCCTGACTTTTCAGAGTGTTGCGAGGGTATTCGGAATCAGTTTGGCAAGCGCCGTTATCTTTGTCAGCCAGCCTTCGCCAGCCGTTCGGCACGCAGGCCAAGCATATACATTGCAACGGTCGCTCCGGCAATGGCGGTAATATCCGCATGGTCGTAGGCGGGCGCGACCTCCACCACGTCCGAGCCGCGAATATCGAGCTGTCCAAGCCCGCGCAAAACGGAGAGAATTTTCGCACTGGTCGGCCCGCCAGCGACTGGCGTGCCTGTTCCCGGCGCAAATGCGGGATCGAGGCAATCGATATCGAAGGTCAGATAAGCGGGCATGCCGGCCGTGTGCTTGACGATCAGCGAGGCGATATCGCTTGCCCGCATTTCCTCCACCTCATAACCATGGAGAATGCGAATGCCGAAATCGTCGGGCGCATGGGTGCGGATGCCGATCTGGATCGAGCGGTCGGGGTCGATCAGCCCGTCGCGCACGGCGCGCGCCACGAAGGAGCCGTGGTCGATGCGCTTGCCGTCGTCGAACCAGGTGTCCTGATGTGCGTCGAACTGCACCAGCGCCAGCGGGCCGTGCTTCGCGACATGCGCCTTCAAAAGCGGCCAGGTAATGAAATGATCGCCGCCGAGCGTCAGCAGATAATCTGTCTTGGAGATGATCTTTCGCGCTTCCTTTTCGATCGTATCAGGTGTCTTCCAGTGATTGCCGTAATCGAGCAGACAGTCGCCGTAATCTATGGTCGGCATTTGGGCAAAAAGATCACGCGCGAAAGGATATTGTGGATCATTGTCGAAGATCGCTGAAGCCCGGCGGATCGCCTGCGGCCCGAAACGGGCGCCCGGCCGATTGGAGGTGGCAGCGTCGAAAGGAATGCCCCAGATGGCCGTCGATACACCCTTGAGGTTCTTGGTATATTTGCGCCGCATGAAGGAGAGGACGCCCGCATGGGTCGGGTCGGTGGCGGCCGATGTCAGGGTCGTTGCGGTGAAGGCATGGTCGATGGTTTTGGACGGCATTGATCACCCCATTGCGATTTGCGCCGAGGTTGCTGTCTTCCTGCTAAAAAAACAAGGGAGGCGATTATGAAAAAAAAGGCGGAGCCGAAGCCCCGCCTTTCGAAGTTCTGAACGAACCGTTCTGAGAAGCGATTAGCGCTTGGAGAACTGGAACGAACGGCGGGCCTTGGCCTTACCGTACTTCTTACGCTCGACAACGCGGCTGTCGCGGGTCAGGAAGCCACCCTTCTTCAGAACGGAGCGCAGGCCCGGTTCGAAGTAGGTGAGGGCCTTGGACAGACCGTGACGAACGGCGCCGGCCTGACCGGACAGACCACCACCGGCAACGGTGGCGATGATGTCGAACTGACCCGTGCGGGCAGCGGCGACGATCGGCTGCTGAAGGATCATCTGCAGAACCGGACGGGCGAAATACGTGGTGAAATCGCGGCCGTTGATGATGATCTTGCCAGAACCGGCCTTGACCCATACGCGGGCTACGGCGTTCTTGCGCTTGCCGGTCGCGTAGGAGCGGCCGAGGGTGTCAACCTTGCGGACATGCACGGGAGCCGAAGCTTCCGATGCCGGGGCGAGGTCTTTCAGAGAGGAAAGATCGGCCATTATCAGGCGCTCCTTACGTTCTTCTTGTTAAGCGCGGCCACGTCGAGAACGGTGGGCTGCTGTGCTTCGTGCGGATGGTTCGAGCCGGCGTAAACGCGCAGGTTCTTCATCTGGCGACGGCCGAGCGGGCCGCGCGGGATCATGCGCTCGACGGCCTTTTCAACGACGCGCTCCGGGAAGCGGCCTTCGATGATCTGGCGAGCCGTACGCTCCTTGATGCCACCCGGATGACCGGTGTGCCAGTAGTACTTCTTGTCGGAATACTTCTTGCCGGTGAGGGCAACCTTTTCCGCATTGATAACGATGACGTTGTCGCCATCATCAACGTGGGGGGTGTAGGTAGCCTTGTGCTTGCCGCGCAGGCGGGTTGCAACGATGGTGGCGAGGCGACCAACAACGAGGCCTTCGGCGTCGATGATGACCCACTTCTTCTCCACCTCAGCGGGCTTCTGAACGAAAGTAGACATGAATTTCACTTTCTAACGTGGACCCGTCATCCTCTTGCATGAAGAGCATACGGGCGTTTCTTGTTGCTTGGTTTGGTTGCCGTGAAAGACAACCGCAAATGACCCAATTCCGGCTGGAATCCGATCTGGCGCGCTTATACGGTGCGCGAACGAAAGCGTCAATATGACGGATTTTGGAGGCCGTAAAAATAAGATAGAAAAAACAATGACTTGATAATGGGGTATTATTTTACCTCATCAAGCGGGGCCGTTTTACCCCAGTCGCATCACCAGAACGCCTGCTGCAATGATGCCTCCGGCAAGATAACGCCAGACGCTGGCGCGTTCCTTCAGGATCACCACGGAGATCACCAGTGCAAAGAGAATGGAGGTTTCCCGGAGCGCCGCGACGACCGCGACAGGCGCCTTGGTCATGGCGTAGAGCGCCAGTCCGTAAGAGAGAATGGAGCCGCCGCCGCCGATCAGTCCGCGCCGCCAGTTGCGCCGGGCATGGTTTGCGACCGGGCCCACACCGCGCCGGTAAAGGGCAAAGCCGAAAAGCAGCACGGGCGGCAGAAGCGACATCCACAGCGTATAGGAGATGGCGTTGCCGGAAAGCCTTGCGCCGACACCGTCGACGAAGGTGTAGGATGCGATCACGAAGGCGTTGAGCAGGGCGACCATGATCGCCTTTGCGCCGCCGCGCCGCGCCTCGAAAGCGAGCGTCAGGATGCCGACTGAGATGACGGCGATGCCGGCAAGCGCCACCGGGCTCAAAATCTCGCTCAGGAACAGACTGCTCGTCGCAGCGACGATCAGGGGCGCCACGCCGCGCATGACGGGGTAGACAAGGCCGATGTCGCCGATCGTATAGGCGGCGGCGACAAGCCGGAAATAGGCGAATTGCAGAACGGCCGAAGCGATCAGGAAAGGAATGGCGACCGGAGCTGGAAATGGCAGGAAAGGTAGAAACGGCAGCGAACAGGCCGCAGCGCCAGCCGCGATCAGCGAGGCGTCCAGCGATTTGTCGGATCCGGCTTTGACCAGCGCATTCCATCCGGCATGCAGCATCGCGCCCATGAGCACCAGAAGAAGAATGTCAAATGTCACAATAGAGACTCGCTCGCGGGCTACTTTGGGCAACCTACAGCATCGGTTTGAAAACCGGAATCGATTTTCGCTACGCGCGGCAAGCCTTTCCCAATTGTTCGCGTACACGTTTTGCGCGGTGGAGCCGTCCGCAAATAGCCTGTGATTGCGGCGGATACTGCGACGCGCGTAAACTTTATGCTTTGTGCATGTCACGGATCAGTGGAATGATTTTGCGTCGTGGCGATATGGCCTTCTGCTCACAATTTCATCCGCCAGATGGAGGTAGGAGCGTCGCATGCACAGCTTCTAGTTTCGCGTCGGGATCAATTTTCGCTTAAAATACTACCTGTTTTGTCAAATATCCTGATGGATATCCGACGGCTCCTCGGGCTCTAACTGTATCAATCGGGGGGAGGCGAGCATGAAAAAAAATTTCAAATCTCTCCTGAATCAGGCTCTGTAACGTTGCAGGTTCGAATAAGGATTGATTTACTGAATAACTTTTTGAAAATTAGATATGTCTAATTTTCTTGCGAACGGAATGAAAACAAACAGGAGACGAAGGGCGCATGAATTTCACGCTAATGTTGTTTAAGCCCGCATTTGCGACAATTCGCGTCATTTCGAAAACTGGGCAAGAATAGTCAATAAAACTGGCGTTCTGGCGTTTGGTGAAATCATTTTGCGTGAACGAAAAAAGCGCCTCTTCGCGACATGGAGTCTGCGGTAATGGCGGTCAAACAGATCGGCAGGGGGTCAAGAAAGCGAAGAACCTTCCTAGATGGAAAGGACGGGCGCAACCGGCAGCGTCAGGAATGCGTCGGTGGAATTATGCATGAGACGCCATGCTCGGGCGCTTTTAAATGGCGCACCTGCATTGGTATTCTTCAAACCATGCGATGCTCCAGAAGGGATAAGTTGACATGCAGCATGATAGTTATGAACCCGAGTACCTCAGAAAAATTCTGACTGACGTCAAAACCATCGCCCTGCTGGGTGCTTCTCCCAATCCCGACAGGCCCAGCCACGGCGTGATGCGCTTTCTGCTGTCCAAGGGGTATCGCGTGTTTCCGGTCAATCCTGGCCAGGCGGGCAAGGAGATATTGGGGCAGAAGGTCTATGCCAAACTCGCCGATATTCCCGAGCCGGTGGACATGATCGACGTTTTCCGGGCGCCGGAATATTTGTTGGCCATTGTCGAAGAGGCGATATTGCTGCCTGACCGCCCTTCGGTGATCTGGGGCCAGCTCTCCGTTCGCGATGACAATGCCGCCGCCAAGGCGGAAGCCTATGGCATGGACATGGTGATGGACCGTTGCCCCGCAATTGAGTATCCGCGTCTCAATATTGCGCGATAGTTGGTACGGATTGCACTTATCATTTGCCGCCAAGGCATTATGATCCCTCCAAAATTCCAATGGAGGAAACATCATGCCGAGCAACAATCCCGGTTTTTCGACGCTGGCCGTTCACGCAGGCGCGCAGCCTGATCCGACCACCGGCGCGCGCGCCACGCCCATTTATCAGACCACGGCCTATGCTTTCCGCGATGCCGATCACGCCGCCGCTTTGTTCGGATTGAAAGAGTTCGGCAATATCTACACCCGAATCATGAATCCCACCCAGGCGGTTCTGGAGGAGCGCGTGGCGGCGCTCGAAGGTGGCACGGCGGCGCTTGCCGTTGCTTCCGGCCACGCGGCGCAATTGCTGGTGTTCCACACGCTCATGCAATCCGGCGATAATTTCGTCGCGGCCCGCCAGCTTTATGGCGGCTCGATTAACCAGTTCGGCCACGCCTTCAAGGGTTTCGACTGGCAGGTGCGCTGGGCAGATGCCCCAGATCCGGCAAGCTTCGAGGCGCAGATCGATGATCGTACCCGTGCCGTCTTCATCGAAAGCCTCGCCAATCCGGGCGGTACTTTCGTGGATGTCGCCGCAATCGCCGATGTCGCCCACCGCCACGGTCTGCCACTCATCGTCGACAACACCATGGCGAGCCCCTATCTGCTGCGGCCGCTGGAACACGGCGCTGACATCGTGCTACATTCGCTGACGAAATTCCTTGGCGGACACGGCAATTCCATGGGTGGTATCATTGTCGATGGAGGCACCTTCGACTGGTCGGCGACGGACAGATTTCCGGCGCTGTCGCAGCCGAGGCCGGAATATTCCGGCGTCGTGCTGCACCAGACCTTCGGCAATTTCGCCTTCGCCATCGCCTGCCGTGTTCTGGGATTGCGGGATCTCGGCCCGGCAATCTCGCCCTTCAATGCCTTTCTGATCCTGACCGGCATAGAGACGCTGCCGCTGCGCGTTCAGCGCCATTCCGACAATGCGCTCGCCGTCGCGAAATGGCTGAAGGCACATCCCAAAGTCGGCTGGGTGCATTATGCGGGCCTGGAGGACAGCGACAACCATGCCATCCAACAGCATTATTCGCCGAAGGGGGCGGGCTCCGTCTTCACTTTCGGCGTCAAGGGCGGTTATGCGGCCGGCAAGGCGTTGGTGGAAGGGCTGCAGCTTTTTTCGCATCTCGCCAATATCGGCGATACACGCTCGCTCGTCATCCACCCGGCCTCCACCACTCATGCGCAGTTGACGCCGGAACAGCAAACGGCCGCCGGCGCCGGGCCGGATGTGGTGCGCTTGTCGATCGGCATTGAGGACGTCAAGGACATCATCGCCGATCTCGAACAGTCCTTTGAAAAAATCTGAGGACCTGCCGCGATGACAAATCTTGTGTCTTTTGAAAGCAGTGTGGTTGAGGTGGAGCACGGCGCGCCCGCGCCGGAAAGACTGATATCAGGTGATCCCAAATTCACGACATGGAATCTCGAAGAGGCTCCCGGCGGCATCTATGCCGGCATCTGGCAGTCTACGCCGGGCAAATGGCGGGTGGTCTATGATGAATGGGAATATTTCAGCATTCTCGAAGGCCATTCCATCCTGACCGAAGACGGCGGCACACCGCGCGATCTGAGGCCGGGTGACAGGATTGTCCTGCGCCCGGGCTTCACTGGCACCTGGGAGGTCGTGGAAACCACGCGGAAGGATTACGTCATCCGGCTGTGAGGCCGGATGCTCCGTTCGAATACTTTAACAGTCAGATTTCACCACGCCAGGTCGAGCCGCTCCAGACCATGGAAATGATAGACGTCCTTCACCTTGGGCGGCTCGGCGATCTTCAGGCCCGGCAGACGTTTGAAAAGCAGGGGCAGGGCGAGATTGAGTTCCAGTCTTGCAAGTGGTGCGCCGATGCAGAAATGGATGCCGGCGCCGAAGGAGACGTTGGCGCCTTCGTTGCGGTCCGGCTGGAAGGCCAGAGGATCGGAAAATTTCGCCGGATCGAGGTTGGCGGCGGCCAGGATGAGGCTGACCTTGTCGCCACGCCTGAACTGCACGCCATCGATCTCGACCGGTTCGAGAACCCAGCGTTGGAAAATATGCACCGGTGCACAGATGCGCAGCGTCTCCTCCACTGTCCGCTCGGTTGCCGTCTCGTCGCGGAACAGGACCTCTGGGGAGATGCCGCTTTCCAGAATGATGCGCACGGAATTGCCGATCTGGTGTACGGTCGCCTCGTGCCCGGCATTCAACAGCACGATGGTGGTGGAGACGAGCTCATCGTCGGTCAGATACTGGCCCTTGTGCTGCGTATGGATCATGTGGCTCAGCAGATCGTCTTTTGGCTCCGCCCGACGCTCTGCGATCACGCTGCGTACATAGTCTGAAAATTCATGCGCGGCCCTGTCGGCCAGAAGCTCGTCCTCGGGCGTGCGCTTGAACATGTACATGCCGACATAGGCATGCGACCATTTCAGAAGCTGCGGCCCCATTTCCTCGGGAATTCCGATCATACGGGCGATCATCGTCACCGGGATGATATCGGCATAAGACGAGAGCAGTTCCGTTTCGCCCTTGCTTTCGAAGGCGTCGATGAGGCGGTTGGCGAGTTCCTCTATTTCCGGCTTCATCTTGTCGACGTGCCGCGACACGAAGGCGCGGTTGATGAGCGTGCGCAGCCGTGTGTGCTCCGGCGGCTCGAGCTCCAGAAGCGAATGCTGCTCGGCGGCGTCGAAATGCTTCACATGTTCCAGCGGCTGCGGCAGGCCGATTTCCTCGCGGCTAGCCACATGCAGTATCTGCCGTCCGAAGCGGCGGTCGCGCAGAACGGCGCTGACATGGTCGTAACCGGTGAAGAACCATTGCCGCTGCTCTTCCCAGTAGAAAGTGGGACATTGCGCGTGCAGGGCCGCATAAACCGGGTTCGGATCGTTGTAGAAGGCCGGGTCGCGGGCATCGAGGGAGATGCGGCGGGTGGCGTGGTCGATTTTGAGAAAGGGAAATGTCGCTGTCATGCCCATGGTCTATTCCGCGCGCGGCGCTTTGGGAAGGGAGACAAATCCATTGCGATAACTCTGCGCATGTCACTGAATGGTTACATCATCACCGGCCGGCGATGGCAGATATCCGGTTCAGCGCCGCCACCTGGCGGTCGGCATTGTTGTCCATCGGATTTTCGTCGCGGTCCGAAGCTGGCACGACGACATTGGCCGAATTGACATGGATGACGGTCCGGTTGCGCCCGGCCTTCTTGGCGGCATAAAGCGCGCGGTCGGCTTCTGTCATCATCGTATTCAGGTCGGCATCCTTGATCATGGCTTCCGATATGCCGACGCTGGTGGTCACCTCGATACCTTCACCGCGCGAACTGATCTTCGAAAGGCGCAGATTGCTGCGGATGGCTTCCGCAAGCGCCGCGGTGCTGGAAGAGCTTTCCACTTCGGCAACCAGGGCGAATTCTTCGCCGCCCATCCTGACGAAAAGCCCGCGATCGCCGATCGTACGCTGTGCGATATTACAGAAATGCACGAGGACCGCATCGCCGGACTGGTGGCCGTATCTGTCGTTTATCTTCTTGAAATGGTCGATATCGAACAGCACCAGCGCCACGTAACGGCTGGAGGCCGGCGACTTCTTCTTGATGCGCTCAAACTCCTCCAGCAGGCCGCGACGGTTAAGAACGCCGGTCAGATGATCGGTCATGGCGAGCCGGTGAAGGCGCGTTTCTGTGTCTTCCATGATGATCTTGGCACTGATCATGATGATGGCCGTGAAGCCGAGCATGCCGGAAAAGGCGAGCGCCGATGTCAGCGGAATAGCGTTGGGGGCCGCGGCATTGGCCGGTATGACGATGGATGCGACAAACGCCCCGGCAAAAGCCTGCATGATCAGAATTGCGGCCAAAACCCGGCGGCTGCGTGAGGCGCGCGCCTTGCTGGCCAGAAGGACGCCGGCGAGCATGAAATAACCGGTGGCGGCACTGGCGTGATAGAGCAGGATGCGGGGCACCATATTTTCACGCACGGGCGGCAGGAACATTCCGGCGATCCACAGCAGAGCCGGAATGGCGACCCAGCCGCCGATTTTCCGCTGTTCGAAGCACAGCAGGCCCGCAAGCCAGAACCCGAAGGCGGAAAGTGCGAGCGTATTGCCGACCTGGATGGACAAAAAACTGGAAATATCCCCACGAAGCGCCACCATTACCGTGCCGATGCCCGTGGCGAGGAAACCGGCCGCGAAATAGAGATTATGCCGGCGGGAAGGGCGGTGCAGCCACAGCGTTCCCAAAAGCACGGCAAGGGTGAGCGTCTCCGCCGCCCACAGTAGCGTGCTCGTCTTTGCATCCAGCATTGCAAAATCCTATCTGCGCCATAATGCGGTAAAAGCGGGCCCTTCCGCACGAGGTGCGTTATGCCCGCTGGAATTGTTGAGCTGCCATTTCGCCCGGATGGGCCCATTCCCCAACGGGAACCGGAAATTCGCTGGCCAGTATCGGCAGCAAATACTAACGAGTTCTTGCCGGTGAGAAGTTATATCTGTGCATGGCGGGCGATTTTTGCCGTCGTCGCGCGCCATAGTAAAAAAATGGTGGCAGCGTGGGAAAGAGGCCCGGCTGGCGCCGCCCGGTCCGAAAGCCCTGTCAACCTCGGCCTGAAAGGCCTGCAAACGCTGTTGAGCCGTTAAGGATATGCGGCTTCGTGTCTTGAAGTACGGGGCAGGGACACTCTATGTAGGGAGTATGAAGGTTAGAAGTGATTCCGGAGCGGCTTTCCGCGAAGGGCAGAGTTTGACAAAGGACGGACATGAAAAATCCAGTTGATACCGCCATGGCTCTGGTGCCGATGGTCGTTGAGCAGACCAATCGCGGCGAACGCTCCTACGACATATTTTCCCGTCTTCTCAAGGAACGCATCATTTTCCTCACCGGCCCGGTGGAAGACCAGATGGCGTCGCTCGTCTGCGCGCAGCTGCTTTTCCTCGAGGCTGAAAACCCCAAGAAGGAAATTGCGCTCTACATCAACTCGCCGGGTGGCGTCGTGACCGCCGGTATGGCGATCTACGACACGATGCAGTTCATTCGCCCTGCGGTCTCGACGCTCTGCGTCGGCCAGGCCGCGTCCATGGGCTCGCTGCTTCTCGCCGCCGGTGAAAAGGGAATGCGCTTTGCGACCCCGAACGCCCGCATCATGGTTCACCAGCCTTCCGGCGGTTTCCAGGGGCAGGCATCGGACATCGAGCGCCACGCCCGCGACATCATCAAGATGAAGCGCCGTCTCAATGAAGTCTACGTGAAGCACACCGGCCGTACGCTCGAAGAGGTTGAAAAAACCCTTGATCGCGACCATTTCATGGATGCAGACGAGGCGAAGGACTGGGGCGTGATCGACAAGATCCTGACCTCGCGCCAGGAAATCGAAGGCGCCGTCGCGAATTGAGGCGCGCCGCTTTTGACGTTTGTTTGAAGCCGCAAAAGTAATTTCGGGGCTTTCAACCGCAACAGAAAGCGATATTAGTATATATAAAGGCTATGTTGAGTTTTTATGACGTAGCTAGGTTTGATGGGGAATTCGTTGCAGCCGGGTATCAGCTCATGTATCTGATACCGGTTAGTACCCCGGGAAACGAGGCGGATACGGCGATGCACCCCAAGGGCTGCCGTATCTGCGGGCGGTAAGTTGACCGCGATCCGTTTGGCGGACCTGCGGCGTGCTGGAAGGAAAGAGATATGAGCAAAGTCAGCGGCAGCAACGGCGGCGACTCTAAGAATACACTCTATTGTTCATTCTGCGGCAAGAGCCAGCACGAAGTCCGGAAACTCATTGCCGGACCGACGGTGTTCATCTGTGATGAATGCGTCGAATTGTGCATGGACATCATCCGCGAGGAGAACAAGACGTCTATGGTGAAGTCGCGCGAGGGTGTGCCCACCCCGCAGGACATCATCAAGATCCTCGATGAATATGTTATCGGCCAGAAGCAGGCGAAGAAAATCCTGTCCGTGGCCGTTCACAACCATTACAAGCGCCTTGCGCACGCCTCCAAGAACGGCGATGTCGAGCTGGCGAAGTCTAACATCATGCTCGTCGGTCCGACGGGTTGCGGCAAGACCTATCTTGCCCAGACGCTCGCTCGCATCATCGACGTTCCCTTCACCATGGCGGACGCAACGACGCTGACCGAAGCCGGCTATGTCGGCGAGGACGTGGAAAACATCATCCTGAAGCTGTTGCAGGCTGCGGATTACAATGTCGAGCGCGCCCAGCGCGGCATCGTCTATATCGACGAAGTCGACAAGATTTCCCGCAAGTCGGACAACCCGTCCATCACGCGCGACGTGTCGGGCGAGGGCGTTCAGCAGGCGCTTCTGAAGATCATGGAAGGCACGGTCGCTTCCGTTCCGCCGCAGGGCGGCCGCAAGCATCCGCAGCAGGAGTTCCTGCAGGTGGATACGACCAATATCCTGTTCATCTGCGGCGGCGCATTCGCCGGCCTCGACAAGATCATCTCGGCCAGAGGCGAAAAGACCTCGATCGGCTTCGGTGCGACCGTCAAGGCGGAAGACGATCGTCGTGTGGGCGAAGTGCTGCGCGAGCTGGAGCCGGAAGATCTGGTGAAGTTCGGCCTCATTCCGGAATTCATCGGCCGTCTGCCCGTTCTGGCGACGCTGGAAGACCTGGACGAAGATGCGCTGATCCAGATCCTGTCTGAGCCGAAGAACGCGCTGGTCAAGCAGTATCAGCGCCTGTTCGAGATGGAAGATGTCGAGCTGACCTTCCACGAGGACGCGCTGCGCGAAATCGCTCGCAAGGCGATCACCCGCAAGACCGGTGCCCGCGGCCTGCGCTCGATCATGGAAAAGATCCTGCTGGACACCATGTTCGAACTGCCGACGCTGGAAGGCGTGCGCGAGGTCGTCATTTCCGACGAGGTCGTCAGCGGTGTCGCCCGTCCGCTCTACATTTATGCGGACCGCCAGGAAGAAAAGACCAACGTTTCGGCCTGATCGGCTGATGCAATGTTGGAAGAGATCAGGGCCCGCATCCGTGCGGGCCTTTTCTGTTTGAGCGACCTCACGAAACTTGCGTCTAACTTGACGAAGCCCGATTTTGCGTTTGGAGCGGATTGCGCTTTGCTGATAAAGTCTTACAACTGATTTGCAGCGCGTTATGACGGAAATGTGAATTCCGTCGGCGACCCGGTTCCTGGCCCTTGAGGATAACCGGAATGTCGGGAGTATGAGCCAGCGCTGGGTTTTGTTGAATTTCACGGTCTTGGCGCTCTGCTGGACCGTCTGTTCCGGCGACTTGAAATCGGTGTTTCGAAACTCCACTTTCAGTCTCGAGAAATGAATGCGCCGGATGCCCCAAGCTGTCCGGCAAAGTGTCCCGAAAGGGACCATGGAAAGGAAATGATATGACGAACATCACGTCTGCGGCATCTGGCGGTACCTATCCGGTACTTCCCCTGCGCGACATTGTCGTTTTCCCGCATATGATCGTTCCCCTGTTCGTCGGGCGGGAAAAATCCATCCGTGCGCTCGAGGAAGTCATGGGTTCGGACAAGCAGATCATGCTTGTCACCCAGATCAACGCCAGCGACGACGATCCGGCACCGGAAGCCATCCATAAGGTCGGCACGGTCGCCAATGTCCTGCAGCTCCTGAAGCTTCCCGACGGCACCGTAAAGGTGCTGGTGGAAGGCAAGGGCCGCGCCCAGATCGACAATTACACCGGCCGCGAGGATTTCTATGAAGCCTCCGCGACGCCTTTGCAGGAGCCTGCCGAAGATCCGGTCGAGATCGAAGCGCTTTCGCGTTCGGTGGTGTCCGAATTTGAAAGCTACGTGAAGCTCAACAAGAAGATTTCGCCCGAGGTTGTCGGCGCTGCTGGCCAGATCGACGATTATTCGAAGCTTGCCGATACGGTCGCTTCGCACCTGTCGATCAAGATCACCGAAAAGCAGGAAATGCTGGAAACCGTCAGCGTGAAGCAGCGGCTTGAAAAGGCGCTCGGCTTCATGGAAGGCGAAATTTCCGTGCTGCAGGTCGAGAAGCGCATCCGTTCGCGCGTCAAACGCCAGATGGAAAAGACCCAGCGCGAATATTACCTGAACGAGCAGATGAAGGCGATCCAGAAGGAACTCGGCGACGGCGAAGACGGTCGTGACGAAATGGCCGAACTGGAAGAGCGCATCGCCAAGACCAAGCTTTCCAAGGAGGCCAAGGAAAAGGCCGAGGCGGAAATGAAGAAGCTTCGCCAGATGAGCCCGATGTCGGCGGAAGCCACAGTCGTGCGCAACTATCTGGACTGGCTGCTGGGTCTGCCCTGGGGCAAGAAGTCGAAGATCAAGACCGACCTCAATGCGGCCGAGACGATCCTTGATCAGGATCACTTCGGTCTGGACAAGGTCAAGGAGCGCATTGTCGAATATCTGGCCGTACAGGCCCGTGCTTCCAAAATCCGCGGTCCTATCCTGTGCCTCGTCGGTCCTCCCGGCGTCGGCAAGACCTCGCTTGCCAAGTCGATCGCCAAGGCGACCGGCCGCGAGTATGTCCGCATGGCGCTGGGCGGCGTTCGTGACGAAGCGGAAATCCGCGGTCACCGCCGTACCTATATCGGCTCCATGCCCGGCAAGATCGTCCAGTCGATGAAGAAGGCCAAGAAGGCGAACCCGCTCTTCCTGCTCGACGAAATCGACAAGATGGGTATGGATTTCCGTGGCGATCCGTCGTCGGCACTGCTGGAGGTTCTCGATCCGGAACAGAACTCCACCTTCATGGATCATTACCTGGAAGTGGAATACGACCTGTCCGACGTGATGTTCGTGACCACGGCCAACACGCTGAACATTCCCGGCCCGCTGATGGACCGCATGGAAGTGATCCGCATCGCCGGTTACACGGAAGACGAAAAGCGCGAAATCGCAAAGCGTCACCTGTTGCCCAAGGCGATCAAGGAGCATGCCCTGCGTCCAGAAGAGTTCTCGGTCACCGATGATGCCCTGATGGTCGTCATCCAGCAGTACACCCGCGAAGCGGGCGTGCGCAGCTTCGAACGCGAGCTGATGAAGCTGGCGCGCAAGGCTGTCACCGAGATCATCAAGGGCAAGGTCAAGTCCGTGGAAGTCACCGCTGCAAACGTTCCCGACTATCTGGGCGTGCCGCGGTTCCGCCATGGCGAAGCCGAGCGTGAGGATCAGGTCGGTGTCGTCACCGGTCTAGCCTGGACGGAAGTCGGCGGTGAGTTGCTCACCATCGAAGGCGTGATGATGCCGGGCAAGGGCCGCATGACGGTTACTGGCAACCTCAAGGAAGTGATGAAGGAATCCATTTCGGCGGCGGCCTCTTACGTCCGTTCGCGCGCCGTGGATTTCGGCATCGAACCGCCGCGTTTCGACAAGAGTGACATCCACGTTCACGTTCCAGAAGGCGCAACCCCGAAGGACGGACCGTCTGCCGGTGTTGCCATGGCAACTGCCATCGTCTCCATCATGACCGGTATTCCGGTCTCCAAGGATGTGGCGATGACGGGCGAGATCACGCTTCGTGGTCGCGTGTTGCCGATCGGCGGCCTGAAGGAAAAGCTGCTTGCGGCTCTGCGCGGCGGCATCAAGAAGGTGCTGATCCCGGAAGAAAACGCCAAGGATCTGGCGGAGATTCCGGATAACGTGAAGAACGAGATGGAAATCATTCCGGTGTCGCGTATGGGCGAGGTTATCAAGCACGCTCTCATCCGCCAGCCGGAACCCATCGAGTGGGACGGCAGCATCGAGACGCCGGTGATCGCAACCGTCGAAGGTGTTGATGACGGCAACCAAACCATCGCCCATTGATAGATGCATCGTCGCAAAGGCGGGAATCGCCTTTCGCGGCGGGCAGCGCATAGAATCAATGCGTTAGGTGTCGGAGTGCGTGCCCGGTGCTCAGCTCTGCGCAACTGATGCCAAATTGGCACGAATATGTGGAAGGCCGGCAGAAATGTCGGCCTTTTTTGTGAAAAAAATCGCAGACCCCTTGTTTTTCAGGCGATTCCAGCGCTTTTGAGTTGCTGCGCGCGGATGCGAATGTATTCTGCGTCGGCTTAATTTTAGTCGTTTCAAACCATTGAAAGGGGTGGAAACATGAACAAGAACGAGCTCGTCTCTGCTGTTGCCGAAAAGGCTGGTCTCACGAAGGCAGATGCTGCTTCCGCTGTTGATGCCGTATTCGAAACCGTACAGAACGAACTGAAGAGCGGTGGCGACATCCGTCTCGCTGGCTTCGGCAGCTTCTCCGTTAGCCGTCGTGAAGCCTCCAAGGGTCGTAACCCTTCCACGGGTGCTGAAGTCGATATCCCGGCTCGCAACGTACCGAAGTTTTCCGCAGGCAAGGGCCTGAAGGACGCCGTCAACTCGTAAGGTTTCCGGAAAGCTGCAACGCCCGGCGGCGGGCGGGCGGCTTTTCAGGTTCACGAGGAAACATGTTTTGATGCCCTGACGCCGTCACATCGACGCTAAAGCGGGTGGTGTTTCGAAACGCGGAATGTGCGCATAAACGCGAAAGCCCGGCTCCAGCAGTCGGGCTTTTTGATTCTCCCGCAAGGAAATGTCATGCCACTGTCATGTCTTTGACGCAGAAGCCATGGGGTATTTCTGGACCCAAGGGGGATTAAAATGGCGTTCCGATTTTCTCAAATGGCTTTGACTGCAGCTCTGCTTGCGTCCGCGGCCATCCCGGCCGCTGCCGAGCCGGTTTTCAACCGCATTGCATCGTTCCCGGTGGCGAAAAACCTTCCCGCGGACAAGGACGCCAAGTCTGTCACTTCGGCTGAAATCATCACCGCCAGCGAAGACGGCAAGACGCTGATTTATTCGGACAGCCCGCTTGGCGGCATCGGTTTCATCGACATCACAGACGCCAAGGCTCCAAAGGCCGGCGGCGCATTGTTGCTGGAAGGCGAGCCGACCTCCGTTGCCGTTGCCGGTCTCAAGGTACTGGCTGGCGTCAATACGTCGGAAAGTCGTGCCAAGCCTTCCGGCAAGCTGGTGACGGTCGATCTCGCCACGAAGAAGGTTGAGGCAAGCTGCGACCTCGGCGGCCAACCCGATTCCGTCGCCGTTTCCCCGGACAAGACCTTTGCCGCCATCGCGATCGAAAACGAGCGCGATGAAGAGGTGAACGAAGGCGCCCTGCCGCAGATGCCAGCCGGTTACCTCGTTACCGTCGGCCTGAAGGATGGTGTTGCCGACTGCGCGACTCTGAAGAAGATCGACGTTACCGGTCTCGCTGAAATTTCCCCGGAGGATCCGGAACCGGAATTTGTTTCCATCAACGCCAATGGCGAGATCGCGCTGACGCTGCAGGAAAACAACCATATCGTCATCATCGACGGCAAGACCGGCACCGTGAAGACGCATTTCTCTGCCGGCACCGTCAATCTGGAAGGCATCGATACCAAAACCGATGGACAGCTGAAGTTCACCGACAAGCAGGAAGGCCGCAAGCGCGAGCCGGATGCCGTGAAGTGGCTGGACAATGACCGTATCGTCATCGCCAATGAGGGCGACTGGCAGGGCGGCTCGCGCGGCTTCACCATCTTCGACAAGACCGGCAAGCTTCTTTATGAGGCCGGCACCTCGCTCGAGCACGCGGTTGCCGCCATCGGCCACTATCCGGAAAAGCGTTCCAAGGCCAAGGGGATCGAGCCCGAGGGTCTGGAAGCGGCGACCTTCGATGGTCAGAAGTATTTCTTCGTGCTTGCCGAGCGCGCCTCCGTTGCCGCTGTTTACAAGGATACCGGCGCAGAGCCGCAACTGACCCAGCTCCTGCCTTCGGGAATTTCGCCGGAAGGCGCAGTCGCCATCCCGTCGCGCAACCTCCTAGCCACGGCCAATGAGGTCGATCTGATCGAAGACGGCGGCGTCCGCTCGCATGTCATGATCTATGAGCGTGCTGAAGGCGAAGCAGCCTATCCGCAGCTCGTCTCCGCGACAGTCGATGGTGCGCCGATCGGTTGGGGTGCGCTCTCGGGTCTGGTCGGCGATGCCGAAAAGCCCGGCATTCTCTATGCCGTGTCCGATTCGGTCTATGGCAATCAGCCGTCGATCTTTACCATTGATGCGACGAAAAAGCCTGCTGTCATCACCAGCGTGCTGCGCGTCAAGCGTGACGGCGTCGCCGCTCAGAAGCTTGATATCGAAGGCATCACGCTGGACGGCAAGGGCGGTTTCTGGCTGGCCTCTGAAGGCGATAGCGCCAAGCTCGTTCCGCATGCGCTTTATAACGTCAACGCCAAGGGTGAAATCAAGGCCGAGATCGCGCTGCCCAAGGAACTGCTCGCCAGCGATACCCGCTTCGGTTTCGAAGGCGTGACGATGATCGGTAAAGGCGACGATGCGACGCTGTGGATGGCCGTGCAGCGTGAATGGGGCACGGACGAGAAGGGCTTCGTCAAGCTCGTCTCCTATAATCCGAAGTCCAAGGAGTGGGGCGCTGTGCGTTACCCGCTCGACAAGACCGAGGCAGGCTGGGTCGGCCTTTCTGAAATCACCGCGCAGGGCGACTATGTCTATATCATCGAGCGCGACAACCAGATCGGCGACAAGGCCAAGATCAAGAAGCTCTACCGCGTTGCTATCGCCGACCTGAAGCCGGGCAAGATCGGCGGCGAGCTGCCGCTGGTGACCAAGCAGGAAGCCCACGACTTCCTGCCCGACCTCAAGGCCCAGACCAACGGCTACGTCGTCGACAAGCTGGAAGGCTTCACCTTTGACAAGGCTGGAGCGGCCTATGCCGTGACAGACAATGACGGCGTCGATGATTCCTCCGGCGAGACGCTGTTCTTCAAGGTTGAGATGAAGGCGATCAACTGATTGCGCCGAACTGTATCGAAAAAAGAGAAAAGCCGGGCGATGCCCGGCTTCAGACCGCTGACAAACCCGTCGATATTTTCGGCGGGTTTTTTCTTTTTCGGGATGATGACGTTTTGTTGTCGTCTTTTGCGGGTGAACGGGAGATAAGATGAGCCTCGTTTCCTCATCCCCAGG